>JBGSWC010000001.1:0-8321 GCA_041752635.1 Pirellulales bacterium
CCGCGTCATCCGCTCCCGCCACCCACGCCACTTCGGCGCATCGGTACCACAACTCATCTTCGACCTCCCTGAACAGAACAAGCTGGCAGAACGCCTGTCAGGGTAACCGAGCGGTCAAGGGTGGCTGTGGTGGGCGCTTACACCCGTACTGAAATGTCGCTCGTGCTTGCTGACCTCCGGCGCAAAGCGCCGCGGTCGAAAAACACCCGTTTGAATTTGGTGATATTTCGCCTCGCCGCATGCTGCGGCTTGCGCGTGAGTGAGATTGCGCAGCTTCAAGTTGGCGATGTAGTTGCCGATTTACCTCGGCCGCATCTGAGAATTCGCGCGGGTGCCGCCAAGGGCCACCGTCCGCGTATTGTGCCGCTCTGGTGGGACGCGGGGACGTTGGCCGATATCTCGGCGTGGCTCGCGACACGTGGCGAGCAGGGGGCCCAGGTGGGCGACCCGTTGGTCATATCGCAACGACCGGGGTCGTTACCCGAGCCCCTCTCGCGGCACACCTTACGCAAACGGTTTCGCACGGCTTGCAAGGTGCTCGGCGCACGACGGCTCGAGCGACTCACCATTCACCACGGCCGCCATACGTTCATCAGCCACGCGCTGGCAGGTGGGCGGACGCTTGCCGAGGTTCGCTATGCGGCCGGGCATGCGAATGTGAGTATCACGAGTGGATACTTGCACGTCGCAGTGGAGGGAGAAGGGGTTGGGGAGTTGTTTGGAAAGTCGCGTGCTGTTCGTTGCAGTTCGCTGTAAGTTGCGCAACTCGATCGCGAATTGCCCGATCGCCCCAATACCCAATTATCGTTCGGTGATCACCCGCAAACTGTATTACTCGGAACGGACCGGGACAGATACTTGACGATGGAAATGTTTATTTTCTCGATATCGGCTTTCGCCTAAAATACGACAGTTCTATAAATGCGTCGTCTTGAGCATGTAATACACGAGTCTCAAACGATTGCCGGTGGATCAAATCATTCAATGTGCCAATTTCCTTCACTTCCGCTTCGTCGGCGATTGCCTCCCATGCAAGATCGATTGCAGTATCTGAGACCGGAGAGGAATTTACGTCTGTTGCTGGCATATCGAAGTGTTCGACGGGTCGTATTCGCGGCGAACTTCTGTGATGCGAGCTGCGTTGAATTGAATCGGTTAGTCCAAGCAGACTACTTGTAATATTCGGCAAAATCGCAAACGAAGATAAGGTTGGCGGCTCTACTACTTGGTCGCCGCCAATCGACTCTGCCGAAGAGGTCAGTGAAGCCGTTGTCAATTCGGCAGCCATGCTGATGCTGTATCTGGTGTCTTGAATTGCCCCGAGATTGTCGCGCCACACATTATAGTCTGCTGCATTGACAACACGGTCGCCATTTCCGTCTGCACTGGCATCGATGCCACTGATGCCAAACTGATGCCTCCATTCCTGGTAATCGAGAGCATCAGTGGCACCATCACGGTTGTAGTCGCCAAAGCTCTCAAAACTGCGATTAAACCATATCTGACCGACTGATTGCCCGTTGCCGGCAAAGACGAGGTCGATTGTGCCGTCCCGATTGAAATCGCCAACCGCAACTGCGTTGCTGTTGTATCCTCCGGCAATTTCAATATAGTTCTCGTACGTGCCGTGGTTGTTGAACATCACGCGTGATGGATTCGAATTGCTCGACGCCAGAATAGCATCGAGGTCGCCATCGCCGTCCATATCAGCGAGCGCGACCGCTCCACTACCTGCGGCGCCCGCACTACTCCAAGTGTTTACCAAGGCTCCGAGCCCATTGTTCAGAAGCATCTGGATCGGTCCGTCCGCAGACGATACAAACGCATCGAGGCTGCCATCGCCATCAATGTCTCCCAGCGCAACATCAGTCGAAGAGTGCGAACCAAGCCTTTGTCCAGAATCGACAAATCCACCTGATCCGTTGCCCCACCACACTTGGTCAGCTTCATTTTCGTCATTCGCAATATAAAGATCGAGCTGGCCGTCGTTATTTAAATCTCCGAGGCTAGCCCTTCGCACGGAGGAGTTGGTTGCGAAAGTGAAGTGCTCGACGAACATACCGTTGCCGATACCCAAGAGGACGCGGCTGTCTTTTCCAAGATTAAGCTCCACAACATCGGAAATCCCGTCGCCATTGACATCGTTCAATAGAACATCTCGCGTCGAGAATTTTCCGTCATCATTTTTGTTCAGGGTATACCATGTACCTACCCTGCGGGCGACGTTCGTTTCTTGCAAGCGACTGCCAATGATGAGGTCGAGATCTGCATCGCCGTCGACGTTGCTGATTCCCAACGCGAATGCATCGAAATTACCGATCTTGAGGGGACCAGCGCTGAATGTACCAGTTGTGGTTTGCGTATAGACGTAGGTTCCATCGAAGCGATACGATATGACGAAATCGAGCCTACCGTCTCCGTTGACATCGCCTACTTTCACGTCGGTAGCGACTCCCGAATGGAGTTGCGTCAACGCAGCTTGGAATTGTGCACCACCGCCATCGGCAGTTGGCATGAGAAGTTGAGTTAGCGATGCAGAGTTGTTGCTTGCATCAGTTTCTATCGTTGATGAGGCACTTTCAATAATGGCTTGCAGAGTAAGAGACGCATCCGAAGCCTCAGCAAAATGTGGTTCCGAACCGGGCAATCCAGAAATCACGTACGTAATGCTACTTTCTACGGGGAGCGAGACAGTATCGGTGAACACTGAAGGAATGGCGCTGTTAGCGAGCGTGGAAGTAGCGCCACCGGACGTCTGGACTTCGACAATATCGTATTCCGATAATATCGACCCAATATTGCTGGTGACGACCGAACGGTAAGATGCCGCCGATCCATTATTTCGTACGGTTAGTGTGTAAGTCGCAGACTGATCAATGAATGCCGCAGGAGAAGCACTCACTTCGATGCTTAGGTCAGTTGGCTCAGCGTTGAGCCAAACTTGCGCGCCGTTGGTTTCAACAAAGAATGCGTCTAAGTCGCCGTCGCCATCGAGGTCTCCCAGGGCAACATCCCAAGCCTCGCCACTTTGGAGCAGTTGTGGCGCAAAGCCGGCAAGTTGGACACTGCCCTCACCGCGGCGACCTGCGATGACCGAATCGAGTTTTCCATCGCCGTTAATATCGCCGAGTTGGACGGCAGACGAATCGCGTGATGGAAATGCTTGTCCAAGCGAGAGATTGCCTGCACCGTCATTGATCCAAATGCGATCAATTCCGCCATTGGCAGAATAGACATCAAGATCGCCATCTCCGTCCAGGTCTCCAAGAGCCACAGGCTTATGACCGTTACTTTGATTGTCGTTGGGATCGTTGTAGGCAATGGGACCGATTAATGGTGAACCAGGCAGATCGGCGAAGTAAACGCTTCGTGATTTGTTGCTTCTTGCCACAAACGCGTCGGCGTCTCCGTCGCCGTCCAAATCACCAAGCGCAGCACCTTGCGATCGATCGGCGAGAATGTAGGTACCGCTCGCAAGATTTCCACTGCCGTCGTTCAGCCATACCCGCCACGAGTCGCCAGACCAATAGTTAACGACCGCATCGAGATCGCCATCTCCTTCGATGTCAATGGCGATAACCTCAAGTCCATAGGCTAGTCCTAAACCGAGATTCGCATTCGTGAACGTGCCATTTCCGTCATTAAGCCAAAGTTGTTGCCCTCGGTTCTGGCTCGTGATGAAGGCGTCGAGGTCTCCATCGCCATCAAAGTCGGCGAGTGCAACATCGGTTGAATTATCATTTGGGTCGAATGTCTGAGAAGTCGGTGTGAAAACACCGTTTCCGATATTTAGCAATACCTGATTTGCTCCTCTAGAAACAACAAAGGCATCCAGATCACCGTCTCCATCGAGGTCGCCGAGTGCAACAGCACCGACGTGGCCTGTGCCGTATTGCTGACCGGTGTTTACCAATACACCGGTACTTAGCGTTCCGACCTGATGTGTTAGCGTCACAGCCGACTGCGAATTGTTGGTTGGATTCGAGTCGAGTAATCCCTCTGCTCCAGCAATACTAGCAGAACTAGCTAGAGTGAGATCGGCCGCTAGGTTGGAGCCATTCGCGGCTGGCGTCACAGCGGTAACTTCAAAGACAAGCGAACTGCCAGTTGGTAAGAATACATTGTCTTCGATGCGATGACCGAGCGGACCAGTGGTTATCGCAGTAGTTGCTCCGCCGGAACTAGTAACGCTCACAAGTTCGACATTCGAAAGTCTTGGATCATAGAGATCGACAAAGTGTGCTTGCGCATCACCCGGACCGTCGTTGCGGACCTCCACGCGATAGGTAATTGATTCGCCGCGCAATGCATCCGGTTCTGCCGATTTCTGCAACGACAGATCGATGACTTCGTTAGAATCGAGATTCCTCAGGACTGTGCTACTTTGCTGCCAAGCGGCGGTGACGATGTCGAAATCTCCATCGCCGTCGATATCGCCTGCAGCAACGTCGCGAATCTCGGGAATCTCAAATGTCTGGAATGTGGCCGTGAACGAGCCGGTGCCATCATTGAGCCACACGACACTTGGATTGTTGTCGCGAGCAACGAAACCATCGAGATCACCATCGCCGTCGAAATCGCCCAGTACCACATGCTGTACCGAGCGACTAATTTCTTGCGACGTCTGAGTAAATCCCGCCGCGCCGCTGTTGAGAAAGACGGCGAAGCCTGTAAAGATATCGAGATCGCCATCACCGTCGAGATCCCCCAAGGCATTATTGTTCGAGGCTCCTGCCAAAACTGGGGACTGCTCGTCGAAAGTGCCATCACCTCGATTGATCGCTACTGTAAGCGCCCCGCTGCGTGGAATCAGCAAGTCGAGGTCGCCATCGTTATCGAGGTCGCCGACCAACATGCTTCCTTCGCTCGCCGAAAGCGTCTCTGCCGCGGGAAATAATCTGCCGTCGCCTTGATTCACTAAAATTCGGCTACGACCACTGTCTAAGGATTCTACGATGTCGATGTCACCATCACCGTCGATATCGCCGGCCGAAATGCCTTCCGTTCGCTGGCTGTCAAAGACCTGATCCGAAGCAACAAAAAAGCCGTCTCCTTGGTTGAACCACACGTTATTGGCAAGGTTGAAGTTGCCAACGAAAGCGTCGAGATCACCATCTCCGTCGAGGTCGGCAAGGGCTCCGGAGTACCCGCTGGATCCACCTGTGTCGAGAAGCTGTCCGCTGTCGAGAAGTTGGCCATTTTCGTTAAGAAAGATTCTGTCGGGCGAGTCATGAATGATCAGATAGGCATCCAAGTCGCCATCGCCATCTAGATCGCCTAGCATGACTCGACTAGCGCGGTGGATTCCCAAGTCGAATGTGGCTCCTGCAAAATGACCGGTACCTGCTGCTGCAGTGGCGACCACAACATCGGCGTCGGTTGCTATGTTGTTGGCGGGTGTTAAATCGGTATCGAGTCCAAGGCGACTTACTACACGCACCGAATTTCCGAAGATAGCCGATGGTTTGCTCTGCGGCGGCACCGAATCGCTGACAATCGCTTGAACCGTGTATGTGATAGTTCCGTCGACTGGAATGTCGACTTCATCGATGAATTGCCCACCTGAAATGATGCCGGTAGACAGCCCTGAATAGGCACCGCCAGTTGTGGAAATGTCGGTGACTTCTACAGTTGCGAAGGAACCTGTAAAGCTGTCGGTGACTCGAGCAGCAAACACATCGGATGGACCGGTGTTTGATACAACAATGGTATAAGTAAGCATCTCGCCCGGCGACACATAGGTGCGATCGGCGGATTTCTCGACCGACAGATCAAACGGATTTGCCGAGTCAAGATTAAACCACACATTGACGCCTTGGCTTCCCGAATTGCCAATGACCGCGTCAATGTCGCCATCCCCATCGATATCGCCGGTGGCGATTGCATGGCCCCAACTGGTGCTTAGGTTCGCATCAGCGAGTGTGAAGCGTGCATTGCCATCGTTCAAGTAGATGAAATTCTCGAGGCTGCCGTCGATTGCTATGAGAGCGTCGAGATCACCATCGTTGTCGATATCGGCAAAATCAACGTCTCTTACCGATGTTATGAAGAGTGCCTGGCTTGAGATCGTGAAATTTCCAAGTCCATCATTGATGAAGGCGGGCCGTTCGGCACCCGTCATAAAGACATCGAGGTCGCCGTCGCCATCGAGATCTTGCAGCTTGGCAAACCCCGTTAAGCCGTTGCCGTTGAAACGAAAAGTCGACTTAAACGTGAAAACTCCGTGTCCATCGTTCAGCCACAGTTGATTCGAACTATTGCGGCCAATGATGTCGAGATCACCGTCTCCATCGACATCTCCCGCTGAGACAGAGAGAGGCAACTCTTGCGTGCCGATTGTGAAGTTACCTGAGCCATCGTTGACGTACAGTTGTCCGTAGTTGATCAGATCGACGACGCCGTCCCCCGTAAAGTCGGCAGCAACAGTCTGACTCGTTCCTCGATCGCGGTTCGTGCCAGCCCCAGGCGAGAACGTCGCCGAGCCATCATTGATCCACACAAAACCATCGGTGATCGCATCGAGGTCACCATCACTGTCAACATCGGCGAGCGCCACTCCTTCGGTGTCCTCTGTCCCTAGTCGCTGTCCCGTATCGACGAAGTTTCCCATGCCATCGTTAAGCCAGATAGTATCGGCAGTACGTGACAGATTGCCGACGAAGAGATCGAGATCACCGTCCCCATCCAAGTCGCCAAGCTCAACATCGCCTATGACGAACTGGTGACCGAACGACTCCGTTAATCTCGCAAACGTGGCATTGCCTCGAGTGGTTGATAGTTGAACCAAATCGCTATCGGCCGCCCGATTATCTCCCGGAGTCAATTCGCTAAGTCCATCTGGGACAGCGATTGTCGCGGTACTTGACACGGTCGTTTCGGCTGCCGATCCGGGCGCTCCTGCTGGGGCGACGGTGGCCGTAAATTCGAAGGTTATTGAGCTGCCCAAAGGCAGATCGAGCTCGGCTTCGAAGAAATTGTTGGCAACCGCACCAATAGAAAAGGAACCCGATGCCCCTCTCGTCGGAGTCGCAGCCACTAAGCTGACATTCGTCAGGTTGTCAGAAAAGCGATCGACAAATACGGCTCCTGACGCGTTTGCAGGTCCCGCGTTACTTACAACAACGGAATAAGTGATATCGGTACCCTGGACGACAGACGTTGAGGCCGATGTATTCGTAACGGCCAAATCGGTAAATGTGCTTCCGGAGAGGTTGAACCAAACTTCGTTTGGGGCACCGTTCTCGAAGTAAGCACCGCCGACAAAGAATCCGTCAACGTCGCCGTCGCCGTCAAGGTCGCCGATGGCTATGTCGTTTGTCGAACTCGTCCGTAGCACTTGGCCAGAGTTGGTGAAAGTTCCTACCCCATCGTTTAGCCATAATTCTTTTCCATCGATGAGGATGTCGAGGTCGTTGTCGCTGTCGAAATCGGCCATGGCAACAGCAGTGGCATTTAGACCGCCCAGCGATTGACCAGAAAAAGTAAACTGACCGGTTCCGTCGTTGTTGTAAATACGAGTTGTGTCGTTGGTTGAGGCAATAACGTCCAAGTCACCGTCGCCGTCGATATCTCCGAACGCGACACGCGAATATTGGCCAGCCAGCGAAATTGACTCTGGGTAAAAGTAGCCATCACCTCGATTGACGTACAAAACCTGGTCATATAGCAGATCGAGATCACCATCGTTGTCGATATCGCCAATATCACCTTTCGTAGGGTTTCCCACTTCTTGGCCAAAGGTGAAGTTACCGCTGCCATCGTTGATGAGTATGTTTTCACGACGGCCACCGGGTATAACATCCAGGTCTCCATCAGCATCTATATCGGCGAGGTGAACGTAGTAGGCTTCCCATTGCCCGCTTGGTAACGGATTACTTTTCTCGGTGAAAAAACCACTGCCATCATTGATAAGGACACGGCGTTCAGCGCCCGATACTTCAAAAACGTCGAGGTCACCATCGCCATCAAGATCACCGAGTGCTACGTCTTGAGTGGTTACATTGGCAAATGTCTGGCCGCTGGGTGAAAATATGCCCGATCCATTATTTATAAGAACGAGTGATGGCGCGTTGTAGTTTGTGCCGACATAGGCGTCGAGATCGCCATCTCCATCGAGGTCACCCAAATCCACGGCAAATGATCTTGAGTTGGCAAACGCTTGTGGCGAGAGTTCAAACAGCCCTGTACCGCCAACCGATGAAAGTTCAAGGAGGTTCCATTCACTGTCCGCATCATTTGTGATGTTGCCGTCAATGATACCTGGGGGGGTGTGAATCTGAGCTACCAAGCCAACATGGGCGTCTGCAGCAGAGTTAGCGTTT
>JBGSWC010000002.1:0-5396 GCA_041752635.1 Pirellulales bacterium
TCGCCAGCGCGCGCGATCCACGTCGGGGCGGACCGGCACCGGCGACGCTCGCGCGGTGGCTCGAAGCGCTTGCGAGCCTCCATCGCCACCCTGCTAGCGATTGCGAGTTCTATGGCGATGCCGCAAAGCTGATCGTCGACCCGATTGGACTCGACGGGGGCCTGGTGCTCTTACGCGAAAGCGATGATTGGCGCGTGGTTGCCAGTTGTTTGCCCCAGCCCGATATAGACATCGGTGTCGATCGAGCTGTGCTCGACACAGTTCTCGACGCTGTGCTTGCGAATCCAACAACCCACTTTCACGCCGTCGACGAATCACAAACTATCGCGTCGGCGTCGGCAGCGATTGTCGTATCGCCGATTCTCGATGAGCGTGGTGAAATCGACGGTGCCATCTATGGCTGGCGGACGCTCCACAGCGGAAATGGCCGTCGTGGTGTCCGCTATCTCGAAGCTCAGCTCGTCGATCTGATCGCCAAAAGCGTGGCAACCGGCCTCGCAAGGCTTGAACGAGAGGAGCAGGCGAGCCAGCGGCGTTCGGCCCTTGCCCAGCGATTGCCGAAGCAGGTCGTTCGGCAAGTTGAACTCGACGATCGATTGTTGTTGGCACAGCAAAGCGAAGTGACCGTCCTGTTCGCCGACCTGCGTGGGTTCACCGAGTTGTGTCAAAGGCTCGACACGCGGCGCACCTACGAAATTCTCAACGACGTGATGGACTGCCTCACCGATGCGGTACTGGCCGAGCAAGGAACCGTCATCGATTACTACGGCGACGGGCTCGCGGCGATGTGGAACGCGCCGACGATTCAGAACGACCACGCCCCGCGTGCGGCCCGAGCGGCGCTGGCGATGGTCGCATCGATTCCGCTCGTCTCCGAGCGTTGGCAACGCGAACTGCCGAGCGACCTGCAGCTTGGTGTCGGACTTCATACCGGGCCGGCTGTGGTCGGCAACATCGGCAGCAGCCAGCACCTGAAATACGGACCACGCGGCGCAACCGTCAACATAGCTAGCCGCATCGAAGCGGCGACCAAATCGGTTGGCGTGCCAATCCTTGTGTCGACCACGACGCGGCAGTTCCTTGGCGACGCGCACACCACGGTTCGGCTTTGCCAGGCTCGACTCAAGGGAATCACCGAGGCGATCGATTTGCATGCGTTGCTTCCAGGCACGCAAGCGTCGTCGTCAAATGACGCAATCGATCGCTACAGCGTTGCGCTCGCATACTACGAAAACGGCAATCTGCCGGAGGCTTGCCGACGGCTTGAATCAGCCGATTTCGGAGCGCTCGAAGGACCGGCTGAGTTTCTCGTGCAGCAGATCAGGCAAGACTGCAGCCGCAAACTCGGTCGGCGTGCGGGGGATTGTGCCGTGTCGAGCGCGGCGGTCGAAGTATAGTCGTCTCGGACTACCTGGGATGCGAACCATCGGCTCATTACTTCCGCGGCTCGGTTATAGATCGTTTGGCAATGCGGTTGGCCTCGTGGATCGACAGCGATTCCATTTCAACCCGATCTCGGCCATTACCATGTTGCCACTCTTGCGATGGCTGCCACTAGTTGTGTTGGTGTTACTCGTGGAGCTAATGATACCGGACGACGCGCCGGCGTGGCTGCTAATGTGGTGTCTATCGTTCGCGATCTTCGCCGGCTGCAAATGGCTGGCGATCGGTTCGCTCGACATCGTGGGAGTACCCACTTGGAAATGGATGGCATTCTTGTTCGCTTGGCCCGGACTGGACGCAAAAGCGTTTTGTGCCGACGAGCCTTCCCGCCAACGGCGCTTCGTCACAATGCTTGAATGGAGCGTCGCTATGCTCAATACGGCTATCGGTGCAATACTGTTTTGGAATGCCCGCGATCTTGTCCCTGCGTCCAACAAACTACTGCTCGGTTGGATCGGTATGGTCGGACTGATATTGATGCTGCACTTCGGCGCGTTTCATCTGCTCAGTTGTGCGTGGCGCGCCGGTGGCGTCGATGCCAAACCACTTATGTTGTCGCCCGCGTTGGCGACGAGCCTTAGCGACTTTTGGGGCCGACGCTGGAACACGGCTTTTCGCGATGTAACGCACGACAGCTTGTTCAGGCAGCTCGCAAAAACAGTTGGCGGAGTCACGGCTGTTTGTTTAGGATTTCTCTTCAGCGGATTGATTCATGACCTCGTCATTTCGTATCCAGCCCGAGCCGGCTATGGATTGCCAACGCTCTACTTCTGTATCCAGGCCGTCGGACTGTTGATCGAACGATCGCCGTTAGGCCGAAAGATCGGCCTGGCACAGGGTTCTCGCGGGTGGGCGTTTACAATGCTGTTTGTCGTTGGCCCAGCGTTTTGGTTGTTTCATCCCCCTTTCGTCACCAATGTGATTGTGCCTTTCATGCGCGCGATGCATGCTACGTGAGGCACCCATGCTGAATCGAGCCGAACATGATTCGTGAACTGTTACCGTCGTTATTGATTGCCGCAGGGATTGGTCAACTCGGCGTCCTGTGCGCCGCAGCGATTGTGCCCTTTCAACTTGACTGGCGTCGCGAATTGTCGCCGCTCTCGAAACTGCATCGACAAATGTACTTGGTCTACGGCGGCTACATTGTGTTGACGATAATCGCTTTCGCATCGATCAGTCTGTTGAACGCCAGCGAGCTCGCCAGCGGAAGCGGACTTGCCCGGGCATTTTGCACCTACGTGGCTATCTTCTGGGGCATTCGGCTCGTACTGCAAGCCGTTTTCGACGTGAAGGAACACCTTACTGCGTGGTGGTTGACGGCCGGGTATCACTTGCTAACAGTGCTGTTTGTCGCCCTGACGGCAATTTATGCGATCGCGGCGTTTGCCCTTTGATTGCGAACTCGGGCGACGATTGCGTCCTACAGCAACCGCAATCGCGCGACCTCGACAACACGGTCACTTTCGCTAACCGTAAAATAGGCCAGCAATGGGGCAATCGCGATTTCGCGCAGGCCCTCGTGATGGTCTCGACCCTTCGTGCTGGCATCGACGCTCGACTCGACTTCAAGTTGTTGGGCAGCAATCGACACAGCATTCTTGTCGCTCGCCTCGAGACACGCCTCTGCTAGTTGATTCATCACTCGCGTAGGGTATACCACGGTGTAACGCGTCATCGCGCCTCCAGCGACTCGAGTCGCGCGCGAACTTCGGCAAACGTATGCCGTTCGTCATCGGACGCCAGTGCCTCCTTGGCAAGTCGGATGTCTTCCTCAGTCGCATAACTCGAAACGAATCCAAGATGTCGACCATTCTGGTCCCGCAGTTCGATTCGATCAGTCGCCGACGCGATGAGTTTCGATTGTTCTTCGTTGAGGACGATGCAGACCATGATTGGGCTCGTGGGGGAGGTCATTTACGTAGCGGAATACGGTCGAAAACAAAATGCGTCAAGATTTGACGCTGCTGGAGTGTCGCAGTTGCGAACGCGTTGCCGACACTTCCTTTATATCCTAGCCACCCTCTGCACTTCAACGATTTTGTCACTTTCACGCACGGTGAATGCGGCCTTCAATGGTGGGACGGCAATGGCCCATAGTCCTTCGTGCAATGGCGTTCCAGACTTCTGCGGATTGCTTCCAAGCAAGTGATCGATCTCGTCGGCAGCTTGCGAGACCGCCGCTCGATCATCGGACGCCATCCAAATTTCAGCTAACTCGTCGCTACATTCCGGCTGCCAACAAACCGTGTAGTTCATTCCTGCTCCAGCGATTGCAGGTGCTCTAGAATTTGCTTTGTCGAAAGTCGAGGCCCGTCTGAGTTCATTCGCTGTTTAGCCAGTCGGATGTCCTCAGCCGTAAACCCGTACGGCAAATTCTCGGCATCGCGTGCCACCGCTTGTTCAGCGTAGCCCACAAAGCGACCGCTCGCGTCGCGTAATTCGACTCTCACGCCTGTGGACCTTACGACACGAGCTTGTTCGTCGGTCAGAACGACATAGACCATGACAGAGCCTATAAAACACGATTGGTGAAGCTACTCTGATTCTACCCCAGTTCACCCCAGCCGGCAAAAGTAAACGAGTATTTTCGCTAACGACGGAAATTCGCCGCAGGAGCGAGCGGCAACCGCCGGGCCATCTCCACGGCCGCCGCAGTCGCCGGTATCGCGTCGGCCGTCGTCGGCGTGGCGAACCACGCCAAAAACTTCAGCGGCAGTTCGATTGGTTCCGGTTCAAGAAACACCGGACCAGTGTTCGACGCGACGATCACACCCTTCCACAATCCAGGGCGATCGCCCCACAGCGTGAGCCCCTTATGGTCGAGCACGAAGCGAAAACCAACGCGATCGAAGGCGATGTCTCCCGCGGGGAGCGGCGTGACCGGACGCATGTAGATGAACTGCTCGAGCCGCCGTGCGAGGTCGCTGGTCATGTGCCCCGCGCCGGTGTCACAGGTACCGACAGCGCGGGTGATTCGCTCGCCGGTGTATTCGAGCGATTCGAGCTCGAGGGCGATCGCGTCGGCGACAAGGTCGTCGCCGAAGAGTTGTTGCGACACACTCTGCGAGAGCTTCCCCTGCAGCTTGCCGGTGAGGGTGACGTGTGTTTCGGGGACGATATCGTCACGATCGCGAACGGCCTGGCATTCGACGTACCCTGCCGCGCCCGCGTTGGCTTTTAGCGTCATGCGTCGCGACGAGACGCTGCCGTTCTCGGTGACCGATGTGAGATGCACCCGCAGCTTCGCAACAGGCACGTCGTGCCACTGCGAATCGGCCACTTCCATCACAATTTCACGCGGCCAATCGGTCGACAGCAAACGTTGGCCGATCGACTGGAGCCACACGTCGGCTGGCTTGTTCGCTTCAGCCCCGGTGATCGCGATTTCGAGCCGCTCGCCAGCGAGCCGCGTTTCGATTTTGCCTACCGAAACCAGCACCTGCCCCGTTTCGATGTCGGCGACAACCGCATCGCACAAGCGAAACTGGCGAGGCTTGGGGGTCGAAGTACTTTGGGCCGTGATGCGAACACCGAGCAGATGTTCAAGCTGGTCGAGCTGTTGCGACTCGGTTGAGGGCAGGTTCCACCACACTGTCACCGCTAGCACCGCACTCGTCGGCAGCACACAGCCAGCGAGAAAAACCCACTGGCAAATTCGGCGTGCTAGCGATTGATGCATGCAGCGCAAATGACTAAGCACGAATGACGAATGACGAAATGCGGGCACTGGGCCATTGTGAGCACCGGGCCAACCCTTCGTCATTCGTCATTCGGATTTCGTCATTCCCCCCCAATTACTGTTCGCGGGCCATCTTCAAAAACAATTCGTAGCGGGCACGCATCTCGACGAGACTATCCCCTCCGAATTTATCGACCACTGCTGCCGCAATCTCGAACGCAACTACGTTCTCGACAATCACGCTAGCAGCCGAGACGGCACAGACGTCGCT
>JBGSWC010000003.1:0-3924 GCA_041752635.1 Pirellulales bacterium
GCTCGCGCGGTCGCAGCCGCTCGACGCCGAGAGCGAACCTAGGCTCCGTCGCCCCGACGCCCGCACCGAGATGCCCAAACCGAACCACCCGTTTTTGTGGGCCGGCTACCTGCTCGTCGACACGGGCCGACCGATTGGCCAACCTGCCGAACCCGAAGCGCCCGCGGCACCGTGACGATTTGATTTCACCACTGAGTCACGGAGATCGCTGAGTTGTAGGAAATGAATGCAAATTGCAAAGTGATGCTTCTGCGTCTTCGCTTTTTAATTTGGCATTTTGCAATTCCCCCTTTCTACTCTGTGTCCTCAGTGGCTCAGTGGTGATAATCCGCCGACAGAGCGACAATGAACCTATGTGGCACTTCGATGGCTGTTTGCGACTCTCGCGTAGTCGCCTCGCGCTCGACGCCCGGCAACGGCAAGCCTGGGGCTATGTCTCGCATGCCCATGCCGACCACATGGCCCGCCACGAATGGGCACTCGCGACTCCCGCCACCGGTCGGCTCTATCGGCACCGGTTGGGTCCAAAGTTGCGCGTCCGCGAGTTGCCTTATCGCCAAGCCATGACCCATGGCGATTGCCAGCTCACCACATTTCCCGCCGGACACTGCTTGGGGTCGTCGCTGCTGCTCGCCGACGATGGAAAAACGCGATTGCTCTACACGGGTGATTGCAAGTTGGGCGCATCGCTCACTGCCGAGCCAATCGAGATACCGCCGACCGACATCCTCATCACCGAAAGCACGTTCGGCCGCCCCAAGTATCGACTCCCACCGCGCGAGCAAGTGATCGAGCAACTTATCGTAGCAGTCCGCGAAGCCCTCGCGCGCGGGCAAACACCGGTCATTCACGCCTACGCGCTCGGTAAAGCTCAAGAGGTCTCGAAGCTACTCACCACACACGGCACGCCCGTGTTGCAGCACCCGGCGATCTATGAAATCAGCCGCATCTATCAAGAACTGGGTGTCGATTTCCAAGGTTCCAGCGATGCCGATGATGTCGCGAACATTGCCAGCTACGCCGGTCGTCCACTAGCGGGGCACGCCGTGGTGACGCTCCCCAAAAGCATGCACGGCTATCGGCTGGGGGGGCTCGGCGATGTGTTTTCGATCGCGACAACCGGTTGGGCGATCGACGCCGCGACCCGTTACCGCTGGGGCGTCGACCTCGCGCTTCCCTTGTCGGACCACGCCGACTTCGACGAGCTCGTTGAATTAGTCGAGCAAAGCGAAGCGACCGAAATCATCTGCACCCACGGCCCGACCGAATTTGTCGACGAACTACGCGAGCGGGGCTACAACGCAAGGCCGATGATCCCAGCGTCGCAGCAGCGATTGTTTTGAGCATGGGCAATGTAGCTACCGTCGCCAGACGGTGGACGCGGTGCTCTGGGCGTTGCGAGTAGTTGCGATTGAATGATTTCGGGGGAATCATGGGCGGGGCGATGGACGGATGCGCCCTTTTGGGGGCGGCTCGGCTACGCCTACGATGCTGTAGTCAACTCCCCTGAATTCAATGCCCTTGCCGCATTTACGCTGACAACTTTGGATGTTGCGGCCAGCACATTCTGGGACAGCACCTATTTCGATGCCGCGAAGCAAGTCGCTTGGCAGAAGAGCGGGTTGGCCGACACGTGGGTGCCGATGCTCGTTGAGGGGGGCCTTACGATTGGCCGTGAGATTGGGCTTGCTTACCTCAGTGGAGGGGCGAGCGTTCTCGGTCGCACTGGCAGCAACGCGCTTCGTTTGGCCCTCTATTTCCGCGAAACGACGCACGCGATTTCTAATGCTTATCAGGCCAGCGACAAGTTCTTCGCTGGCGACTACAAGGGGGCCGCGTGGCACGGCGGCCTGATGCTGCTCAACCTGTGGGGGGTCAAAAATGCCTCGCGGGGGGCGGCCGACGCTCTCGACGACATTGGCAAGGCGTCGAAGCCGTTCTTCATGAGGCCCAGGGCAATTGCATCTATCGGCGACCTAGTTGATGACGCCGGTAAATTCAGAGGAACTGTGGACGATCTAATTGACTCGCTAAAATCACGAGTGAGCGGACTCAACAATGCTGGACAACGGCAGCTAAATGAAATAATTGCGCGCCTTGAAGTACTGCATGACGCCGGGAGGGTACACATACGGAATGATGTTGCTTTTGACAAACTCGCGCAACTCGCTAAGCTAAATCCAGCGTCAACGAATGCATTTTACAGTAGGGGCGGTGAAATCTTTCTGCGGAACTCGCGACCAGGGAGCATTCTTTCGGACATAGTTCATGAAGGCAGGCACGCGGTGGACTTCGCTCCCGGCGGCATTTTTGCCGGCCAAGCGTTTGATGCACAACATGCTGGGGAGATATTCCTTCGCGAATACCGTGCTTACATGGCGCAAAAACTTGTCACTGGATTAACTCCCTTTGGCGGGCGAAGCGGATTGATCGAGCACATTGAGACTTGGTACGGCGGAAATCGCTTTTGGTAAAGAAAGGAGGGGATTATGAAAACTGAGAGTATACTCAACGATCTTGCTACAATCCGGAGTCATATTTTCCACGACCCAGAATCGGCGGTACGAGTTTGGTCGTCGGTCGAGTGCGATGATTACCAACTACCGTTAATATTGGTTAATGGTTTCTTCTCCGGTGCCCTACTTGGTTACGGTCCATTGGAGTTATCCATAAAAGACACAGTTACATACCTTGCTGCCTATGACATTCTTAGAAATTCACATCTCAGAGAAATTATCGTTGATTCGGAACATACGATTCGCTTAAATTTTGATGTCGATCCTGAAGTCCTCGCTGCTGTACGACAAGATATTAAAGACAACTTTGCGGGAATCGCGTGATTATCGCGTTAGATTAAGTTGAACAACTGACGACTACGTAAAACAATCGATCCGCTGCGCCCTCGCGACTGCGCGATTGTCGGGGGACAAACGCCAGACCGGAAATCGCTATTCGACATGCCGGAACTCGGCATGGCGGGGGTTGCCTCGATCGAATCGATCACGTCTTGCCCAACAATTCTGGCCGGGGACGGTCAGGTGGTGACCGGCCGATTCGTGACCCGCGACATTACCAATCTGTGCCGCCTCACTCTTGATGATGGCACGACAATCGAAGCGACTGGGGTTCACCCCTTCTGGTCGGTCGACCGCGAAGAATGGATTGCTGCCGAAGAATTGCTCAATGGCGAACAACTCGACACACTCGACGGCGCGCGATTCGTCGAGCAAATCGAACAACTCGGCCACGCCCCCGAAGTCTACAACATCGAAGTCCACGCCGAACACGTCTACCGCGTGGCGGATGTGGGAGTGTTGGTGCATAATGTGTGCCCCCAGCGTTTTGATGTTTCTGATGATGGGATTAGACTGTTTCGTGAGGCTTTGAATTTTCGCAAGCAGCTTGCAGCAAATGGCGCAGATCTTTCTGGGCGAAACATCGTCACCGCTGACGTGTTGATAAATGGAAACTCCCAAACAGTTCGCTTCATCAATACTCCAAAATCGAGTCTCGGACATCCAAGGGCAGGTTGGCATTCCGAAGAGCGATTGATCCAATGGGCGGAAACGCTAAGTAGCCGCGGCAATGACGTACAGGTACTTCGACTGTTTTCAGATCGAATCCCTTGCGGGCCGAAGAGTGCCAATTGCCTTGAGAAACTACAAGACGCATTCGGGGATGCACTTGAGGTATTTTACAACATTAGAAGTGGAGTAATTTAGTGCAGATTCGACTAAAAAAGCACCGCGCGGGAGCAATGCTCAATTTAAAAGAAGATGATCTCATTCTACTCGAAGTGTTTCCTTACTCTACAAAAGTCCATTTGGCGAAGTTTCTGTTGAAGACAGATGGCAACCTCGAAATGGCGGAATGGATATCGGGAGTGGATGGATATCGACATGCCGAGCGTCGACTAGCAGATAA
>JBGSWC010000004.1:0-4128 GCA_041752635.1 Pirellulales bacterium
GGCGAGCAGCAAAAGGCCGCAGAATGTCTGAGTTTTCACGTCGCGATTCCCACGAATTGGCTGCTTCCCTTGTGCACCGCTACAACCGGCCCTAAACGGTTTATCGGCAAGATCGCCAGCGACAGACAATTCTGAACTCAGCGTCCGATTATGAGGGTTGCGAAAGCTGTCGGGACTCCCAGCAATCTAAATTGGAGCCGAGTCTCAGCGATCGGCCTGTCGGTGATGCAATTCGGCCAACTCGTTGTTACCGATGGCTTGGTAGGCATCGGCAAGCGAACGGTGGACCGCGGTGCTCTCGGGCATGCCGTTGATAGCGAACTCTAAATCGTCGATAGCCTGGTGCCATTGTTTGAGCCGCACAAATATTTGTCCGCGTGTCTCCCGAAAGCGGAATTCTTGGGGAGCTAGCACGATGGCGTGCTCGACGGCCTCGAGAGCCTTCGCGACGTTAGCACTACTCTGTTGACTCAGCACCCAGGCGTAGTTGTTCCAGCCAATCGGATTGTCAGGTTGCCGATTGGTGATTGCCAGAAAGCACTTCTCGGCACGCTGCCATTCATTTCGTGTCGCGGCGACAACTCCGACAGCTTCGAGCAGCACGGCGGGCGAATCAGGATCGTCGACTATCGATGCGAGCGTTTGCTCGGGAATGTCGGTGGCGATAATCGAACGATCGCGAGCATCATAGAGCCGATTGATTTGCGCAGCGAGCCAACCGTCGGGTGGACCCAGCTCTGCGACTTCTTGCAAGAGTTTGGCCAGTGAAGCGGGCGATCCACTGTGAGCGGCAAGTTGACGTTCGGCGCGCGCGGCCATAATTCGTGCCTGACCATTGCGGGCGTCGCGATTCTGCGGATCGACCGCAATCCACATTTCGTAGAGTGCCGTCAACTCGCTCTCGCGGTCGAGTAAGTTGAGCGCAGTTGCCCAAAGCGGGTAGACCACAACGGGCAGTTGCTGGTCGTTGGCGACCATTCGAGCGACATGCTTGACGACGTGCTCGGCATCGTCGCGATGGTAAGCTCGATTTTGCGTCGCCAAGTCGAGTCGCAGCAACTCGAAGGCCGCTTGTGGCAGCGAAGCAGCGAGCGGGCGAAGCAATGCCGCGGCCTCGGCCGGCTGTTGCTGCTCGACTAGCCGCATGGCCTCGACCAGTGTTAGCCCAGTATTTTCGACACCGAGCTTGTCGAGCTGGGTGATATGTTGGTCGATAAGCGCGCCGCCCAGGCTGCTTTCGTCGGCACTCGCCCCGATGTTGCGGGCAAGCAACTGGTCGATAATCCAGCAGTGAGCCGGCGCGTACCCCGGTTGCGTGGGCGGAGCAAGTTGCTGCATCAATTCGTAGGCCCGCTCATAGTCGCCATCGCCCGCGATCGTGAGCGCCCGATTGAACGTGCGAAGTTGCGAGCTAGCGCCAAGTTGCACGAGTTTTCGTTCAAGCAATTGGATGCGTGCATAGTCTTGCTGTTCGATCGCATCGTCGAGGGCGAGACGATAACGCGGAACTGCCTGCGAGTCTCGGCCAGTGATCGAAAATAAGGCGATTGCCGCGAATGGAGCGAATAAAACCACCGCGGGCAAGCCAAACAACAGCAATCGTGACTCTCGCGTAATCAGCCACGCATAGGCAAAACCGAGTAGTTCAGCGATGGGTCGCCAAATCGGCCAGGTGAGCCACACGAGCCAATACACCAGAACGTCGAGGTTCAAGAACTCGAAGACGGCTCCGATCGCTTGGCCGACTCGATAAAACCCATAGCTGATTGAGTCGGCGAATTTTGCGAGGCCCATGCTTAGCGAGCCGGGCAGTAGCCGACCAACCAGCCTGCCAGCGAAACGAAACGGAGCCAACAACACACGCACGACGAAGAACAGCAGTCCTTCGACGCGCTCGAACCGTTCGGTGGCGGCCAGCGATCGCCCGACTAGCACGCCAAAGAATCGTTCGATGGGGCCAACGAGTTTGTTCCACCCCTCGGCGAGCCGATTGGTTAATTTTGCCATGCGGTGCGCAAGCCAGCGGCGAAATGGTGGTCGATCGCCGGACATTAGTAAGCGATCTCCTCAGTTGGCAATGTCGTAAACGGGGGTGTCGCAAACGGGGGTGTCGTCGGATCGCCCCCGATGATTTGAGCCCGCAGTGCTTCGCGGGCGACAACTAACATCCTGCCGGCGCTGTCGAGTCGTTGGGATGTCGGCATCGCGGGACTGGTGAGTAATATCTGTACTTGAAAACAGTTGCCCAACTGCGATGCCGACTTTCGCCGTGACAACGCGTTGCCAAACAAATCTTCGGCCGGCGGAACCAACGGCGTGCCATCGGCGGCAAACCCACAGAAAGCCACAGCCGCGTATTGACCATCTGGTTTCCGAAAAACAAGTTCAACGTATTGCCAACGGTCAGCGGCCTTTTTTGCGGTAGCGACTTCGCTGGCCCGTTCGCTGGCCCGTTCGCTGGCTCCGTCGTTGGCTCCGTCGTTGGCTTCGTCGACGACATCGTCGAGGGGAACGACGATGCGTCGGGAGATTAGCTCCCAACCTAAGCCGCGGTAACAGACGGCCAATTCGTGCCAGCCACCTGGATAAGCAAAATCGCAAGAAACGAGGCTCGTTGCTCCAGACCGATCGGCGTATTTAAAGATTACCGAATACTCCCCCATGATATGCTGCGACTCGCGATGCTCAATGTAGTGTTCTTTGAGCAGGCTTCCAGCGAGCGTCGCCGGCAGTGTCGACGAATCGATCCGCAACGCCCGCTGCACGTTCGGGTCACTACGCAACTCGGTCGCGGCGATCTTGTCTGGCAATCGATAAAAGGTCTGTACCATGGCCAAAGTCGCAAAGGCGATTCCCAGGACGACCGGCACCGTCGGATTGCCTATGAATAGTCTGGCTGACCCCAGCGGCGAGGCAACGCACTGGTTCGCCGCGGCCACTGGGCCGGTACTCTTGGGTGCGCCAAAGTCATTCGCCCCATCCCACGCGCGAGCGATCCATCGGCCAATAACGAGCTCGTGTCCAGTTGATTCTGTCCACGCGATTCTGACCTCGGTAAGCAGCGCGACGAGCAGCAGGTCAGTTGCGACGAGTGCCCCAAAAGCGAGCAGCAGCAATACCAATCCGAGCGTTTCGTGTGCCGCGCCTGCCGACCAATCCAAACCATGCTGATCGAGCGTGTAAGCAATCGTGGTAATTCGCAATACATTGAGCATGGTCGCCCAGCAAATGCCGATGACAACGAGTAAAGCAACATGCAGCGGAGCGCGATTTTTCCAAACGCCAAAGATGGCCGCGCAAGAGACGACTGAAAGAATTGAGACGATCCCGCTACAGGCCTCGTCGACAAAGAGTTGTTTTTCGGGCAGCAGCAGCGTGTTGCCTTCCATCAGATGCAACACACCCAGCACATCGAGTGCGCTGCTGCTTAGTTGGCTACTAAAGAGTTGCAGGAAGGCAATCAGACGGTAATCAGTTCCCAGCGGCAGCGGTATCGTCAGCCAGAGGAGCATCCAAATACCCCACAGGTATCTGATACTGCGATGTCGAGCGAGTTCGCTACAGAGCCCACCGCACAACAGCAGCAGCGAAACAGCAGACAACATCGGACTGTAGAGCACGACGGCCGCAACGAGCGTGAGCCAACTGGCGACAACAAATCCGACCGTCGGCCAGCGCCGGCCCTGGAGGTTGCGAGCCGGAGCCACGCTCCAACGATGGCCGAGCAAACCGACAAAGGCGGCGATGACAAACGGAAAGAATTGGTAGTGGGGCTTTGTCCATTGCCAACCGGCAAACTCCATGAGCAACGGAGCATAGGCCAAGAGAATTGCCGCGAGCGCAATCGTCCACAACAACATCGGCAGCCACGCAGCCGACTCAGCGACAGTGCGGTCGATTTGGGCAGTGTTCGTAGACACGACGTCGAAGCGGAGGTTTGGGTGGGATGAGGTCTGTATTCGATGGTTCTATGGTCAATTCCGGCGGCGCGATTTTCAAGTCAAAAGTTTTAAGATGATATTTTCACGGCGAGTGATGGTTTGCGAAGCGAAGTTCTTGGGAAATACCGATTGCCGACCGCAATTGACGAGGCCAATCGATTGGGTGGCAGCGATCTAGTGGTTGCTG
>JBGSWC010000005.1:0-3402 GCA_041752635.1 Pirellulales bacterium
AGGCAGACCGTCAAGATTCGCGAAGCCCAAATGTAGCCGAGGGCTATCGGAGAAATCCGCTCGCTGTTTGTATCATTCAAGCGATCATCGCCTTGATCGTCGCGGTTTTCCACAGTTGGTCGCTCCTGAGTGCGGATGCGAAAACGGGAAAACTTTGAGGGAACCGGCAGTGACCGCTGAACTTTGCAGCAGCTTATGGCCCGTCGCTAAAATGGTCAACGGGCTGCCTGGCGACTTTGTGCATTTTTTCACAAAGTTTTCGTCGCCGCCGTAAATCGCCACACGGCAAAGGTTTATAACACTTCGCTCGCGACAAATAGCGTCTCACCGCAGCCACCCGCCAGATGGGTGCGGCAAATTAGGAGAAAAATACCGGAAATAAGATTTCGATTTTGAAGTAAAGCGTTATCCCAAAACAACTTACAGATGATTCAATCGGTCACGATAGGGGGCAAGATGGTTGCAATTCAGGCCACGAAAGATTACTATGGCGATAACGGCATAACGATTTGGCACGCTTATTGAACGGTAGCTCGCGAAGCTCAGTAGAACGTGCCAGCGTTTACACAATTGTCTCGGCAGTTCGTTGGTCATTTTCTGCAAGGGGCGGCTTGCTCGCGGGGGGAGCAGTTTGGCCGCAAACTGTAGGAACGGCTTGCAGGATTGCGATCCATCCGTTGCCTTTACACTCCCCACCGCACTGTAATTTGGCCAGCAAACACAATGACCGTTGCCACCCTCCGCGGCTTTACATGCAAAGACCTCGCCAAAATGGCGAAACAAGAGGGTGTCGCCGGCTGGCACTCGATGCGCAAAGAAGAACTGGTAACGGCGCTAGCGAAAGCGGCTCGCCGCAGTCAAAGCCGCAACAAGAACAAGAATGCGGCACCAAAGGGCCGCGATGCCGGCAGCAGACGAAGTTCGGCACCAACCAGTCGTAACGGCAAGACTCCCGTTGCGAAAAAGCCAACCGCCGCTCGGCGCAAGGCGATGGCCAAAATCGATGAACTGAAAACGCGCCTGGCGGCACAAAAAAACTTAGCCGCACCCAACGCGAACGTGACTGGCAAGAAACCGGCCGCTGATCGACTGGTACTGATGGTGCGCGATGCTTACTGGTTGCAAGCCCACTGGGAAGTGCTGGCGACGAGTGTCGAGCGAGCCCGCATGGCTCTCGGCCAATCGTGGCACGGTGCATCGCCCGTTTTGCGGCTATTGCGTGTCGCCGAAAACGGCAGTTCGTCGGTCGTTCGCGACGTTCCCATTCATGGTGGCGTCAATCACTGGTACATCGATGTGAGCGAGTCGCCCAAGAGCTATCGCGTTGAGATCGGCTATGTCGGGTCAGGTGGCTCCTTTTACAACATCGCTCGCAGCAACTCGGTCACGACGCCCTCTCCCGGGTCGGTCGACGCGCTTAACGGCTCGTGGAGCGACATGGCCGCCAACGCCGACCGTATTTTCGCCATGAGCGGCGGCTACACGGACCGCGGAGCGAGCCTCGAACTGCAACAACTGCTCGAAGATCGGCTGCAGCGACGACTCGGTCGTCCAACCGAAACACGCTTTGGTCATGGTTGCGCGGGAGACAGTCGCGATGATCTGCGATTCGCGATCGACGCCGAAATTGTCATCTTCGGTGCCGCTCAATCCCACGCCCATGTGACCGTCGATGGCGAACCGGTCAACCTGCAATCCGACGGTACGTTTGCCGTTCGGATGCATCTGCCCGATCGACGCCAGGTGATTCCCGTCGTCTGCAGCACGGCCGATGGTACCGAACAAAAAACCATCATCCTCGGTGTCGAACGAAACACGAAGGAACTGGAAACGGTGATGGGCGATCAAGCTAATTGATCGCTGAGGTGAGTCGGTCGAAAAACGATACGCCAGCACGCAGCGCCAGCAAGTCGATTTAGAGCGCACTGGCTGGTCCTTCGTGCTGTTATTTTGGTACGATTTTATCATTCGCTCGGCTTCACGGTTCGCACTCGAGTTAGCCGCGCCGGCGAAGCGCTGGGTGGCCGCGCAACCTGCGTTCGGTGTTAACAACGACTTTCGTCGGAGGTAACGTGCGGAACACTGCAAGCGATGTGCTAAGGTTTGTTCTATCAACCAAGGGGGGCATTATGCGACTTTCTACATCGGTTCTCATTGTTACGCTGACGTGCGTCGTGGCGGGATGGAACTCCGCCGGACGCGCTCAGGAATCAGGCGCCGCTGCTCCCGCCCCCACCAAGCCAAATTGGTTAAGCACCCGAGGCAAACTGATCGAGTTTCCTGCCTCGCCCGATCGGTGGCTCAATAGCGCTCCGTTATCGCTCGATGGCCTCAAGGGAAAAGGGATTGTGCTCTACTTCTTCGAAGAAGAGTGTCCCAATTGCCGAGACAAGTGGCCGGCGCTTTTGGCGATGGCCAAGTCGATGCAAGCCGAGCCAGTCATCTTTATAGCCGTGAATTCCGGTAATTCTCCCGATCAGGTCAAAAGCTACCTAAAGCAAAACAACATTGACTGGCCCGTGATCGTTGACACCGATCGATCGTTCGAACAGACAACGCTCGCCGACCAAATCAGTCTAGGCAACATCATTCAGATTGGCGTGCTCACTGCTTCAGGCGATTGGCACCAAGCCGCGATCCAGCAACTGAATCTGGCGGCGAAGTCCGCTGCCGAAAAAGGTCACTGGAAAGTCGATCCCGCTATTGTGCCGGCCGAACTACAGCAGGCCTGGCGGAAAATTGAGATCGGCAACTATGCCGATGCTTCGCGGGCGGTCATGCAGGCTGGGAGTGCCGGCGATGAGACCTCGAAGGCTGCTGCCAAGCAATTGTTCGCCGCGGTGAAGCAATCGATGGATGCCGAGTTGGCCGAAGCGGGCAAGCTGATGAAGTCGAACCAGAATTGGCCCGCCTACAAGGCCCTCGAAATTTTGCAGGCGAAATACGATGGCTATCCCATGCATCCGGCCGTCGCCAAAAAATATGACGAGCTCGGACAAACCGACGAGGTCAAGCAGCAATACCGGGCCAGCAAGAAACTGGCCGCCGCCATCCGCACAGGATCTCTGGGCACACCATCGGCGGTGAAGCGTGCGACAGCCGATCTGAAAGAGATCGTCGAAGACTTCGCCGGCACAGAAGGGGCGGGCGAAGCACAAGCGATCCTCGACAAACTGGCGGACTAAGACCCGTCAAGAGGAAGGGGACCGCCGAGCAAACTCAACGACGATCGTCGCGTCTCTGACCGCTTCGAGCTTGATCGCCAGCTTGCGGACTGCCTGGTCCGGTTCGGCAGCGCCGTACTCGGGCAACTCGCCGCGCGCCACGTGTCGCGCCCCCTCGGCCGGGTTGGTTTTCACTGAGCCGTTGTGGGGATTCTGTCCGCGAGGATGCGGAGAGGTC
>JBGSWC010000006.1:0-11564 GCA_041752635.1 Pirellulales bacterium
TTCGCCGAGCGATTCATGCAGCCGTTGGCGATTGTGAAACGTCTTGATGTAGGTGAATACACTCGACCGGGCCGATTCCAAGTCGACTTAAGTGAAAGCCATCCACTGAAGCACCCGAAGGGTGTGCGCTCAGTGAACCCCCCGCGTTACTGCCCCGCCACCGGCTCGGCCTCGTCGTCGGCCTTACACACGTCGGGCAGGAACTGCACGAGTTCTTCACTGGGCGTCGTGCCAATCTTGGCCAGCACGCTGGTCAGATACCGCTGCGGATCGACGCCATGCCGTTCGCAGCTGGCGATCAAGCTCCATATCCATGAAGCGTTCATGAAAATCGCTCAATCGCTGATTTGCTTTCGGGCGCTATCTTGGTAGTTTTGTTAGGGGCACTAAGTAGCTTGCAGTGCAAGGACTTGCGTCAGGAAGTCGTTGCTCCAGCCGGCGATTCGCTGTTTGCTGCGGATGCTTTCCTTCGATGGGTGCTGCTTGAGCAGGCCGACAGCGAGGCGGCGTAATGTGGCCAAGTTGTCCGCCAGTCGGCGATCTTGCGCTCGGCTTTGGTCCTCGTTAAAGGTCACGTCGAGTACCCAGTGCAACGAATTCTCAATCGCCCAGTGGCCACGCACGGCACGTGCAAACTGCTTCACGCTCGGCTTCAAACTGCCGATGTAATAACGCTTCTCGTGACACTCTTTGCCGTTGCGGATAGTAATTGAAAGCACCTGGCCAATCGTCTTCAGCTTCGACCAGTTGGGAACGAAGGGCTTGAGCGATTCGGGCAACGCTGTGTGGTAGTAGTAACGCTGTTCGACGCGGCCGTGACCCGTTTCCTGAGTCGCGTGACGACGACAATGGCTCTCCGCAAAGTCTTTCTCGTGCAGCTCGTCGAAGTGCGCAGCAATCGCTGTGTACAACTTTTCTTGGTTCCCTTTGACCATCAACACATAGTCTCCCTTGCCAGCGGTAATCTTCTTGGCAATCGCCTTTTGACACCCCATCGCGTCGATCGTTACGACAGCCCCTTTCACGTTGATTTGCTCTAAAAGCTCGGGAATCGCCGTGATTTCGTTCGACTTCGCGTCGGTCGCCAACTGCCCGAGCGAAATGCCCTGATCGCTGGCCCAGGCACTCACCACATGCAGTGGACCGAGCCCATCGCGACGATTGTGAGAGCGACGCAGCGTCTTGCCATCAATGGCAATCAATCGGCCCGTGGCGTCGGTCGACAAACATTCGGCCGTCCAAGCCGAGAAGCACTTATTGAAGGCATTCGGGTTGAGCAGCGACAACACGCGTCGCAGGCAATCGCGTGACGGGAGTCCATTGGGGAGTGCGAGGAATTCCCCGAGCCGCGCTTCCCTCTCTTTGGCCCACAAGCGAATGGCGGTTGGCCCATCGCAACCGACGATGACTCCGCAGACGGCAATCACAATCACATCGATGAGCCGATGTTGAAGGTTAATAGGTGAACGTGGATCGGGGAGCGAATCGAAATGTTTCAACATCGAAACGGCGTGAACTTCCGTCATCATCTATCCTCCTTGAGCAAGCCACTCGCCCGCACAATGCGGGCGATCGAAGCTCAAGGATAAAGGTCAATCGGAAATCGCGCTAGACTACCTAAGCTGTGTAAAAGTGCTCGCTGGCCCTGGCCGATTGCCTCACGAGTTGCTACTGACTCTGAAATGCCGAAGATGCAGACCTAACTCATTTCGTACCGATGTTGTGAGTGAGGTATTTAGCTCCGCAGTATTCGGGGTAGTTACGCTGTTTACCATGCCAGATGAGTCACGCAGCTTGACTTGATAGCGTTCAAGTCGCCAATCGAATTGCTCATCAAAAGCCCGGTCTACCGAACTCGTCCATAGCAGTGCTGGCTCAACTTGCGCTAAGTCGCTCACTGTATTAGCCGGCCGTGGCATTGCTCCCGTAAAGCTCTCCCGCTCAAACATCTCGAACAGAGATTCTCGATCCCGGTCGAACAGCGATGCAATTCCGGCGAAGAGAAGGCTCGTGGGTTCACTCCCTGCTGCGCCTGGTGCCGCGTGTTCTGCGGTGGGCGTTTCACCCGATTCTGGCGGCTCGGCAGGGGGCTCGACGCCGACGTAGATCGTGGCGGTCGCAGTCGCGATGCGACCCAAGCGGTCGCGAATCGTATAGTCAAAAGTATCGATTCCCGCAAAGCCCTCGGCGGGCGTGTAGACAACGAGCCCTTGGTCATTGACTTCCACAGCCGCGCCACTGCTGGTTGGTCCGATGTTGGCGATGACCAATCCCTCATTCGTCGGGGCCGTTTTCAGTTGTATGGAGTCGATCGCAAGCGAATCAATAAAGTACGGAAGGTAGACAAAGCTACGGAAATCGGGATTTAAGTCGTTGGCTAGAACATCCAGTTCGACGGTCTGGGCAGACGCGTCGACGACGAATGTGTCGTCGACAGCCATCGGGGCATCGGGCGTGCCCTGTACGTTCACAGTGACCCGCGCTGACACCTCGCCGAGAAAGGGGGCGTCCACTGTATAGACAAAGCTGGCGAATCCGAAGAAGTCGACGTCGGGGGTAAAGACGACCGACAGTCCGTCTTCGGATACTTGTGCTGTTCCGCCACTCACATCGCTGAGAGCGAAGATAGTAGTCGGTTCGCCGGTTGCGGTGGGCGGGTCGTTGGTGAGGACTTCGAACGTGTGTGGACCGCTATCTTCTTCAATGGTGAACCGGTCGTCGGCCACCGGTGGCCCGAAATGAACTTCGCCTAGTTGCTTGCTGGGATTGTTGAGCTTGTGTGCCTGTAGCCAGTCTTGCGAAACCGTGATCAAGGTGTTTCCGATTCGGAGGGCCCGCTGCATCGGTTGTGGTGTGAATCGCAGTGGCGGAATCCAAACGTTGGTGGTCACAATCAGCGAGGGAGCGGTTATCGCGCTCAGAGCGACAAATCCCGAGGATGTCCGCTTCGGGTGCTCGATACTGCCCGTTGCTGTCAGTTTCGCATTGCCATTGGTCTTGACCTTGAACGTCCAGGTGGCTTCATGTTGCTCGAACGTCTCATTTGTGGTGCCGTCGTCTCGCTGTTTGGTGACTTCTTCGCTCCAGGCAAGCGGCACCGCCAGCACACCCGATTCGTCGAAGAATGCCACTGCGTGGTGATCGATCCACGCCTCGCTACGGACTGACAACGCGCCTTCGAAGGTAACCTGGTCCGCAACCTTTGGATCGTCGAGATTCGAAACATCGAACAAGGTAATCTGAAATGGGCCAAGCCGACCGGTAATCTCGTCGGCGTCGCGACCGATGGCCAACAGGTAGTCGCTGCCGACGGGATGCAAATAGTCGGAGAAACCAGGGATCTTGATGGCGCCGCGGACCACTGGGGTGGTGGGGTTGCTCAAATCGATGGAGAACAGGGGATCGACCACGCGAAAGGTGACGACGTAGGCACGGTCGCCCAGGAACCGGACCGACTTAATCGTCTCGGTCGGCGCGAGATTGACAACCTCACCAACAACCTTCAACTGCGATCCGTGCTGCTCGATCACTTGAAGATTGTTGAAGAGCCGCAATTGTCGCCAGGTGCGTCCGTTGTTTAAGGATTGTCGTTCCTGCTGTGTGGTCGCCACACGAAGTCGGCCGTCATGTTCATCCGCAGAAAACTGATTGAGCAGTTTGCCACGGATTGTTCCCGTCGCGACAAGGGGCTGCGTGCCATCGGACTGCAGGTCGAGTTTGCTGATCGTCGTCTCGTCGTTTTTGCCGTTGTATGCGAACAAGTAGGCCGACTCGGTCGACATATAAACGGTCGTTTGGCTATCGGCGATAAAACTGGTCGCCTCGGCTGCTGGCCCTGGTGTTGTGTCACCCACGTCGATTGTCAGCAGCGAGATGACATGCGCTTCCCCACTGAGCGGTTTGTGCAAGTCGGTCGGCGTTGTGAGAAGCCCCGATGCAACGACATCGCCGTTTGAGTCGTAGGTGGTAAACGATGGTAAGCCAACCTCAATGAGTTGCTGGCGAACGCTGGCGAGATACTCTTCGAGGGTGTGGTTAGCCCAAACGCCTTGCGTTCCAAGCTGAGAGAACGATGTCACAAACGGCAATCCGGTCAGTGGATCGATGGGAAGATCGTCGAGTTCAGACAATTCTGGTTCGACAATCCAGCGACCCCCCAACTCGGGAAACTCGAACTCACGTTGCGCGACGATATGAACCTTGGAACCGATCGCCCGCGAATCGACGATCACGCCATCGATTTCCGTCCGCTCCAGCAAAGCCGGTGCGGCGCGATCACTGATATCCAAAACAGTAACGACCGCTTGATCTGCTTCCAGTTGTTGGTAGTAACCCGAGTCAATGCCGGAGCGATAAGTTTTTGCTGCTGCACCTTTGTGAATGAGCGTCAAGCGATCGCCCTGCAGGTACATTTCGTCGATCCTTGTTTCGAATTCAGTCAGCGAAACGAGCACAGGGTTCGCAGGATCGACCAAGTCGACGATGGCCAATTTGCCGCGAGAGAGTGTGTAAACATAACGGCCATCGGTCTCGACGATGTCGGCCTCATCGACGCCATCGACTTGGGTGTTGGTCTCGGAGTAGTCGCCGTTTAGCCCCACGACCGAAGCGTAATTCATACTATCAGTCACGAAGTAGTTCCGGAGAACGACACCCTCGGGCAGGGGAGGATATCTCTCTTCAAACTGACCAAATGCTCCGCCGTGGTATTGCACGGCGCGGTCGATCAGGTACTGCTCGAGTTCGCGTTGGGTCGAGAACTGGGGAACTCCAAACGGGTCGGCAGCGCGGGGCGCGACCTCGATGGTGACTTGGGCCGTTTGCCGCACTCCGCTCGACGACTCAACCGTGTAGGTGAACGTCTCATCTCCTTCGTAGCCAGCCGCCGGCCGATAGCTTAGCACTCGACCATTGTGGGTGACGGTGCCACCTGCGCTGGCAGCCGAAACATCGACGATGCGGAGCGTTAGTCCGTAGTACGCTCGATAATTCGCATCGTTCGCCAACACATCGAGCATGACGGTCGGCGAGTTGGGATCGACGAGAAAGTAGTTTTCAACTGCCTGGTAGCCATCGCCGACCGATGCGTAGAGACCGCCAGTTACAAACTGGTAGTCGGCTTCGCCGTAGCGGACCTTGTAAGAGATCTGGACTCGGCCCTCGAAATCGGGTTCAGGGGTGTAGATCAGTCCTTGGCCATTTGCCGTAATCGCGACCGTGCCGGCATAGTCGGGCACGTTGGCCGACTCCATGTACGGCTGGACCTCGAACTCACGCAGTCGATCGTCGTTTCCAAGGGGTGAAAAACCAGCCGGTCCGGTGCCCCGTTCGACGAACCTACCATCTCCCATTCCATCAATGCGATATGGCTTGATAACACTAATGTGCACTTTGAAATCGTATTCTGTTCCGTCTCCCGCACGCACGGTTATCATCACACTATCGCGTCCCCTGAAGGCGTACTGCGGCTGATACCAAAGACCTTGCCCATCATCGGCAATGCGAATGGCACCCCCCCCTTCCGGCATTGTTACAGAGACGATCTCCGCCCCCTCGTACTCCGGGTATCTGAGGTATTGGGGAACGATGTTGAGTAATCTCTCGGCCGAGTCTTCGAGTATTGTGTAGCTGGGATATATGCGTCGTACTGGAGTGGGGGGAATTAGCGGATTTCTTGGTTCCGATTTCCGACCCAACTGCACATTGGCTTTTCCCAATTGTCCATCTTCGGTTTGCACGATGTAGTAAAAGCTGTCCCAGCTCTCAAAGCCCTTGTCGCCCGCAGCAGTGTAGATGAGGTGCTTCCCATCTTCGCTGATGGTAACCTTCGCCCCCACGGCAGTATCGCTGACCAGTTTGATGGTGAGCTTGGTCGCGCCTTCGGGAAGTCGGTCGTTGATGAGTGGGGAAATACGTATCGACTGCGTACCGCGCGAAACCAATACGTAATCGTCGTTGGCAACGATCGCCGCCACACCAACAATCGACTCCGGGTCCTCGGGCGGATCAGTATTCACAAATCCCGCACCGTCCATTGCCAGACGATCTTCGAGTCGCTCGGGAGGGTGAAGTTGACCACGTTGGGGCCTGGTATGTCGATTTCGACGGGCGGTTGGCATCGTGAGCAAAGGGGCTGGGGTGATCGGATTCAAGATAATGGGATTGAGTCGTTCATTCCGCTTTGTTGCATGACTACCCCGGCGTCGGCAGCCGACACGTGAAGCCTGGCGCGGCGGCGCCGGGGGATTGGCGGTGGCCGGGCAGCTTTACGCCAAGCAGGGGATCTGTGGAAGACCGAAACCTGGGTGTTCGACAGTAGTTGCACCGCCGGGAGTGTCCGCTACATACCTTGGCCGGTCTTCAGCGGATGCGCAACGGCAATTTTTCCTCGGGCCGCTGCTCGTGCTGATTTCGCGACGCCGATTGAGGTGCTCTCCATCGCATGGCTGCTAGCACGGCGAGAATCGTGCCGGTCACTGCATATCGGCGGACCTCCGCATGCCCGGTCCAACCAGCAAACGCGGCATCACGAACCTCCTGCTTCTCCTCGGGGCCAGGAATTGCCATTTCGACGGCCGATGGAGTGGGGTCTTCCCTGGCAAGAGCAACGACGCGCCGGACAGTCGGCCAATTCGGCGTGCCAACTTGGCGCGACCGATTCGTTGTTGACGACACTTCGCCGGAAGCATCATTCACAGACCGAGATTGCTCGGGCGCGTGCTGCTCCGCTGGCGAATCAGTCGCAGCAGAAATTTCTTTCGGCAGCAGGGCGACCTCAAACGACCACGATCGCTCCAGGTGGACCTGATCGCCCAGTGGTAACACGAGCGGGATTTCATTCCCTTCAGTTTCCGGGCTGGTCGCCCGCTGCACAATCGGAGAATCGTGGAGAGCTTTCGAGCGGGCGATCAGCACTTCGAGCGGCAAGTCGACTGCCGGTTGCACGGTGGCACTCTGTCGTAGCATCGTCGAGAGATCGATCATCGCCACCTCGTGCATCGACTCGCCGGGTGGGTCGACTTCGATGGGTCTCATTGGCTCGTCGGGCAAGACATTCCGTATTGCCTCGATGTATCCGGGAATCACCGCGTCGAATAAGTGGCCATCGGCGTCCAAATCAATTCGAATACCTCCCGCATTCGTCAGCGCATCGCTGTTACTGATTGCGGAGAGACTGTCGAAACTAAGGTAGAAGTTATTCCCGTTGCTGAAAGTCCAAGTCACCCCCCCGTCGACGACCTGGTACGACAGCCAATTGGCGTGAGCATTGCTACCAAGCAGCAACTGCAAATCAATGACCGTTTCTCCTGACAACATCACGCGACTCTCTACACACTCGAAGCGCAGCGTTCGGGCGGTCGCAGTCGCGCGCCGGCGTCGAGTTGTATTTCGCTTCGAGACGAAAGGCATGGCTGTTCAGCGGTTTGATGATTGCTGCGAGGCGGTAAGGAATTCTTGAAGCTTTCGTTCGGTTGCCTCCGCTTCGGTGCGTCGATTCACGTCGCGAAGTACGGCAGCATAGTTCTCGTATTGGCGGCAAAGCAAGCCGATTTCCAGGGGGCTCGGCTGACCGGAGGCCACCACCGCTTCTTGTTGTGCGACCGCGTTTGCGAATGCCTCTACCGCAGCTTCGTTCTGGCCGGCGCTGCGAAGGGCAACGCCACGGTTGTTCCACAGAGCCGCAAGACTGCTGGCATAGATGGATTCCTGCGGGAAGTCGGCTGCTAGCTTGGTCAGCACCGCCTCGGCCGCATCGAAAGCGGCTTGGCTTTCGTCCCACTCGCCAACCTTGGCGAGCGCCAAGGCGAGGTTGCTCTGAGCGATGGCGAGTTCGCGGCGATGACGCGGAATCAATGGATTCGAGGCAGCCAATTGTCCGATTTGCCCAGCAGCCTTGCGGTAGTGATCTGCTGCGGCAGGCCAATTCCCAGCAGCGCTCTCCAGCGCCGCCCGGTTGTTGTTTGTCATCGCCAGATCGGCCAAATAAAGCGGACTAGTGGGGCGTAATTTGGCGAGCCGTCGCATCGTCGCCTGTGCCGCCTGGCTTGCAGCCAGCGCCTCGTCGAGCGATTCCGCTCCGTAGGTATCGCTGAGATTGTTCTGAGCAACCGCAAGGTGGCGAAGCTGCTGAGCGCTGTCAGGTGTTTGTGACAACGCATGCTCGTAGAGCGCGACCCCTTGGAGCATTAACGCCACGGCCCGCTCCTTGTTGCCGTTGCGGCGACAAACCAATCCGCAGTTGCAAAGCGTTTCGGCAAGTGCGGTCGCTCGCGTCGCATCGTCCGGTGCTGCCTCTTGCAGGTTTCGCTGCAGGGCGATGGCTTCGGCGAATAGCCGATCGGCTTGCTGGAAGTCATCACCGCTCGCCACCACCCGAGCAAGGCTGGCAAGCCCCAGGGCGAGCGACGCCTGCGATTCTTCTGTAGTCGACTCGCTGGCCCGGACTCGCCACTCGTCGACGGCCATTCGATAGCTGCTGGTTGCGGCGGTTCGATCGCCTAAACGTTCGGCAATTGCGGCCGACTTGAAGTGGGTTGCTGCTAGGTCGGCAGACAATCGCGAGTCGGCCGTTGTTGAATTCGCGAAATGTTGGTAGTAGCCAAGTGTATCGAGCAACAGGTCTCGTCTCAGCGATTCCGCGCCGGGCAGGTCTGCTAGGCGATCAGCAACTTTGCCGCCAAAGTGGTCGACCACACCTCGGGCCTGTTCGTAGTGCTCCTCGGCTTGGCGGAGGCTCTCCTGCGATTCCGCCAGTGCCTGTTTTGTCCGCTGGTTGGCGGTCGAAACCCAGACGGCACACACCATGGAAAATGCGGTAAGAAAAGTCATTGCCATGCCGACCACTGCGGCGGCTTTGCGTCGCCGCGCGATCCAACGGGTTGCACGCTCCAGCAAGTTGGGTCGGCGGGCTAACGTCGCTTTGCCGTCGAGGAACCGTTGCAGGTCGTCCGCGAGTTCGGCTGCCGTAAGGTAGCGATCTTCGCGATTCCGCTCCATCGCCCGCAACACAATCGTTTCGAGATCGACAGGAGCCGCGTTGTTGAGTTTGCGAAGGGGAGTAGGGTCGGCGTTGTTGATTCGTTCCAGCAGTGTGTGGTGGTCGTTACCAGGGTGGGCCGGAGAGAGTGTGATCAACTCGTAGAGCGTGGCACCCAGGGCATAAACGTCCGACCGTCCATCGACCAGATCGCCGCGACCAATAGCCTGCTCGGGGCTCATGTAACGCAACGTGCCAACGATGTCTCCCGGCAGCGTGACACTCATTTCCGATTGCACCCGCGCCAGGCCAAAATCGGTCACCCAGAGTTTACCCTGCGAATCCACAATCAGATTGCTCGGCTTCACGTCGCGATGGACGACGCCCAGCTGATGCGCATGGTCAAGCGCTTGCGCAGCCTGAGTACCGAGCCGCGCCACCATACGGAAATAGTCGCTCTCGCGATGCGAACGGGCTGTCGACAAGGCGTTGACGTTGAGAGAAATCGTAGTGTCGTTCGGTGCGACGGCTCTGGTGGGTTCCGCTTCTCGCCTGTCGGCGCGCTTGATCTCTTCAATCGCCTGCGCGAGCGAACGCCCCTCGATATATTGCATCGCGTAGAAGTGCACACCCCGCTCTTGCCCGACAGCATAGACAGGAACGATGTTTGTGTGGTGCAATCCCGCGGCCGCCTGTGCTTCCGTGCGAAAGCGGGCAATCTGGCGCTCGTCCAGTACCGCCGCAAACGGAAGCACCTTGAGGGCCACGCGGCGATTGAGTGAGAGTTGCACCGCTTCATAGACGACGCCCATGCCGCCCCGTCCGATCTCCCGCAGCATCTCGAAGTCGCCAATGCGTTGACGTTGACTACAGTGACTATCGATCTCGGATGGTAGTGCATCGGGCTCGGCATCGGAGTCGCTATCGTGACATGGCCGAAAGGTCGCCCCCATCGCGTTGTGTATCCAATCAATGCCGTCGAGGTACGCTGGGAGCAGGTCCGCCAGGTCGGGATGCTGGGCGATCAATTGCTCAGCAGTCGGTGCGTTACCCTGTTCGATTCCAGCTACGTACTCTTCCAACACGTCCGCCAAACGCAAGTGCAACTCGTCGTCGGTAGCGGAGCGGAATCCTGATGCAGCTTCGTCGAGACTCGGCACTATGTCGCCTCCGCATCGTTAATCGCTTCGCGAAGTTGATTAATCGCACGCAGCCAGAGCATTCGCACCGCGCCACTCGAACGATCCATGCGTCGGGCGACTTCGTCAAACGGTAAGCCTTCGAGGTGACGCAGTTGTACGACTGCACGATAGTCGGCTGGCAAAGCCGCCAAGGCGAGCGCCAGCTCGGATTGGCTCTCGCGTCGTTGCATGTCGGTACTTGGCGACGCTTCCATGCTGACGGCGAGGCTCGAGAGCCGATCGGCCGAACGCTCGATGCCGCGACTGACTTGTTCGAGCGAAACTTCGCGACGTACATCGCGTTTGGCCGCAGTGACATGACGTTCGACGACACGCATGAGATTGTTGACAAGAATCTTGCGCATCCAACCGAGAAACTCCTCGGGCGACTGGCCGCGAAAAGTCGGAAAGTCGCGATGGGCCTCGAAGAAAGTCTCTTGAACCACATCCGAGGCACTCACCCGGGTTTTCAGCCGCTGGTCAAGCTGGGCTGAAACAACTGCCTTGAGATAGGTGCTGTAGAGTGTCATCAACTGCCCCAGCGAGGACGTCGAGCCCCGCCGAGCACGGCCGAGGAGTGAGGAAGCGAGATTGGAAGAACTCGAAGACATAGTCACATCAAAGGCGGCAAAACGATAGCATCCGAAAGATTAGGCCGGCTTTGAGTATAACTGTCACGACGAATGCAGGGAATTTGCGAAAAAGCCGGGAAAACGACTCCGGTATCCAAGTACCCTTTAGTGACTCGGCATGCGCAGTCACGCAAGTTCCGGGACGAAGGGGCATGGCAAGCATAAAACACCAGTGATCACCGCTTAGTCAGTTACAGAAATTAGCCGGCTAATCAGCGTCGTGATCCATTTCCATGAGGTAAGCCGCTTCGCCAAGCGTCGCGCATCGGCCGAGTCCCACTCTTCGTTCGCGAGCCCGAGCGCCCGGTTCTCCAACCGCACAATCGCCAAGTCGTAATCGTCAGTCGAGAGTTCGTCGCGCTTCCCGCGGAGTGCGATCGCCTCTTTGAACAGACGCTTCACGCGCCCCCCAAATCGATCCCAGTCGGCACCCGGCGGATTTTTGGGCGCGTCGAGTTCGCGCAGCAAGTGTGCCCAACACTTCTGCTTGTCGCCGGCAACGATCGCTTCGTAAGGCCCCCAGAAATCGGTGACCAACGTGCCCGCGAACTCTTCGGTAAAAAACTTGGCGACCGCCGGCGAGCCGCGTGACTTGTCGATCTAGTAAAATGTCAAATCGCGGTTGGTGAAACACCACAGCCAATGGGTTTGGCCGTTGACTCGCCAACCCGTTTCGTCGGCATGCAGCACGGCCGAGCCGAGTGCTTCGCGTTTGAGTTGTTCGTACCAAGGCAATAGTAGCAAAGCCAGCCGTTGCCACATCTTGCAGAGGCC
>JBGSWC010000007.1:0-3931 GCA_041752635.1 Pirellulales bacterium
AACTTGGGCCGTTAGGATTGAACACGAGATGCAATGGCAACGTCGGTTTGGTGCCATACCCCACGACGTTGAGCGCCCGCAGACCGTCGATTGAGTCGGCAAAACTGTTTTTGCCCCGTTGGTAGCGGACGTTCTCTTCCAAATAGCAAGGGAGCGAGGCGACAACCTCGACTTCGTGCCTCGCTAGAAATTCGGGTATCCAGTCGTAGCCGGCTGTAATGATGGTGGGGTTACATCGATCGATCACCCGGCGACCAATCGCGCGGCAACCTTCGACGAGTCGCCGAAAGTGGGCATTCATTTCGGGGCTGCCGCCGGTGATGTCGATCGTCTGAATCGACTCGTGCCGTACGAGCCATTGCAGCACTCGATCGACGGTTTCGCCACTCATATTCTCATCGCTGGCGGTCCGTTGTGGCGACGACTCGACGTGACAATGACGACACGCCAGATTGCAAACCAAGCCTAAATTGATCTGCAGTTTTTCGATTCGTGGCAGAGAACGCAGGGCAGGGAAGTGGCGTGTGTCGCTCGGCATCAACAACAACCCCCACCGGCATAGTGCCAGGTTGAATCAGTTAAAAGTAGCTGGCGGCTATCGAGTGCCGCCAATGCGTTGGCTGTTTTATCACAAATCGCATTGGGCATGTTGCGTGGCAGCGTGTGTCCCTTGCCGTCGTCGAACGCGGCATCGGGGCCCGTGTAGGTCGCGGTGCGTCCGGTAAAGATACAGACACCATCACTCGGCACGGGAGTCTTGATACACGCGACCTCAATCGTCTCGAGCATGATGTCAGCCGCGAGCGAATAGCTTGCTGCATCGAGTACGCGGTAGGGCCTTCGCGAGCGAACTTCAATCGTTCCAAACCCAGCATCAGCAATCGCAGCCAGATAGTTTTCGATCGTCTGACATCCCGAAAGACACTCTGCGCGAAGCCGTTCGTTGTCGACCAAGTGGCCAGGAAGTGGCTTCGGGGTGATTGGGTCCGACATCACGAGTTTTCCACCAGCCGCGAGCACACGGTGCATTTCAGCTAGCGCGCGCTGCAAGTCGTCGGCAGCAAAGATATTGAACAAACAGTTCTGCGCAGCAAAATCGATCGACTCGTTATCAATTGGTAGCGATAACGCGTCGCCTTCGACGATGCTCACAAAAGAAGTGTCGAACCAATCGTTGAGTTCTGCCGCGAGAGCGAGATTCGCGGCGGCACGCTGCCGCATTTCGGGCACCGGATCGACCGCGACGACGCCGCCGGCGCGACGTGAGAAATAAGCAAGCTGCAAGGCCTCGAGTCCACCGCCCACGCCGACGTACAGCATTCTTGCGCCCGCTCGCATGTCTCCCCAATGTACCGTACTGCCGCAACCGTAGTTCATTTCGTGCATAATGTCGGGCACGACGAGGCCAGGCAAGTGAAGCGGTCCGCTGGGCACGCAGCACAGGTTGTCGGCTGGCTGCAGAGCCGCATCGCGATAGAGTTCGAGAACCGCGTTGTGATAGCTCATTGTTTTAGTGCGTTTTAAAGAATCGGGAATAGTCAAATTTCGCCCATCTGCTGCCACTGTACGCAAGCCAGGGAACGCGGCATGTGCGTTGGCTTACAGTCTTGCGAAAGACACACCTCGGATCAATGCCGAGCACTTTTCGAGCAATGGCCCGCTGGCTTCGACTTCTTCGCTGATGACTGCATTGGCACCCGCTTGATAGAGCTTAGGTGTAGTCGCCTGAAAGCGACAACGAACCACGATCGATAGATTAGGGTTCGCCCGCCGCAGCGTCGTCACGATTTGTCGTGCGATTTCGTCGTCGGGCACACAGACAACCGCTAGCTGAGAAACGAGAGCCCCGGCCGTTTCGAGCGTCGCGCCATCGCGAGCATCGCCCGCGAAGGTCGCAAATCCGGCTTGAGCGAATGGGTGCAAGTTGATTGGACTTAGATCGACGAGCCCCACTTGAATGCCGCATGTTTCGAGGTGAGCAGCGACTCGACCCCCGATAATTCCCAGCCCGATCACCACGGCGCGATGGGGCTGATCGCCGAGCCGTGTGTCACCAACAGTTGACTGCTCTTCGGATTCGCAGGCAACGCGGAATCCAAAGCGTATCAGAAGCGGTGTCGCTACCAGAGTCACGACACCAATAAACAGCATGCGGTTGTAATGCTCATCGGAAATGACCCCCGTCTTGGCTGCCCGCGAAATGATTAAGAACGAGAATTCCCCGAGCTGGGCGAGTCCTAGCCCGGTGCCGAAGGCGGCTTTCCAAGGCAGCCCAACAAGCCGCAGGGCGACGCCGGCAGCAAGTGATTTGAGCAACAGAATGCCGAAAACTCCGGCAGTCATCAACAACGGCTCGGCCAAAAATACGGCCGGATGCATCAACATACCAAGGCTGACGAAAAACACGGCCGCAAACGTCTCGCGAAACGGCAAGACGATCGCATCGATTTGTTTGGTAATGCGGTGACCACTAAGCACCAGCCCGGCCGCAAACGCGCCAACCGCGCTAGGGAGCCCCAGCAGGTGGGCGACGAAACACAACCCACAAAGCAGTGTCAGCGTGATCAGCACGAGAATCTCAATGCTTTTCAATTTGGCAATCCAACCCGCCGCCAGAATCGTAAAAAACCAGTGCAGCGCGAGAATGCCGAACAGAAACATTGTCGCCTTTGCGAATAGCGCCAGGTAGTCGAAGGCGGTCGGAGCGGTTCCCGCACCGGTGAGCAGAGGCACCAATAACAACAGCGGCACCAACGCCGCATCTTGGAACAACAAAACTCCAACCGCCCCACGCCCGTGAGGCAAGTGCAACTGTCCTGCTTCGGAGATGGCGCGAAACACGATGACGGTCGAGCTAAACGCTCCCGCTCCGCCCGCCAACACGGCGGCGCTCCATGACATGCCGAACCAGTGGGCGACGATAGCGAGCGGAACGGCTGTGAGCAGCATTTGAGTCACGCCGCCCACCAAAAAAAAGCGTTTAAGTCGCTTCAATTCGGGAATGGAGAACTCGATACCGACCCAAAACAGCAGGAACAGCGCGCCACCTTCGGCGATCAGCTCAAGCTCGTTTTGAGGATGATCGATCAGGCCCAAGACGCCACCGCCGATGATGGCACCCACAACCAGATAGCCAACTAGCAGCGAAACCGAAAGTTTCTTGCATACGATACCTGCTGCGGTGCCAGCAATCAGTACAACAATCAGATCGCGAGCAAAATTACTTATTTCCATCCGACGAGTATAGCGATAGCGAGGTTGGTCGTCGCCCTCGGAACGGCTCACAGCTAGCGACTGCGACTCTTAAGCCACGCTTCGGTGAGCGCTTCGGCATCGAGGTTGTACGCCGCCTTGACGGCCTCGTCGAACGACTTTCCGGCCGCGACCACTTCGACGATCTTGTCGTATTTGCCCCGCTGTGCGCGAATATCGGTCACGAAGGCCCGCCCCACGATATCGCGGGTCGATGGGGCGACACCGCCGTTCAGAAAATCCTTGGCGCTGCGAACCGAGCGGACGACTGCGTCGGTCTTTGCGTCCCAGTCCTTAACCGGTAACGAGCGAGGGTGCAACTTAGTGGCCGCTGCCATACCACTGCCGGTCGCGTACCAATTGGGAAGTCCGCCATTGCCGCGATGGGCGGCGGCAATTTGTCCGATCAATTCGCTCAGTCGTACAGCTTGCGTTTCTTGGTCATCGGTGACGACCAAGGCGATATACGGCTCGACCGCGTCATAGCGGGCGTGGCCTCGTTCATCGCGGTCGGTTTCGCGTCGTTCGACCATCGTGCGAAACTCGGCGTAATCGATCCGGTCGGGCAGGGCATAGATCGTGAGGGGACCTTTCAACCAATCGTCGTCTTTCATCGCGAAGAACTGTTTTACCGCCGCCAGTTCACTATTAGCGGTGGCCATGACGGTGCTCAACTGAG
>JBGSWC010000008.1:0-2916 GCA_041752635.1 Pirellulales bacterium
CTGTTTGTTGCCTTTGCTATCTTGCAGGTCGAGCACCCGGCGAAGAAAACTGGTGCGTCCCCCCCAATCGCGGAGCGGTGGGCGATCAAAATCGAGCCCCACGAAGACCACTTCGCCCAAGCCATGGCGCGTCCGCACCACGAGTGGCACGTTCGTGGTACTGCGACCCGCAGACGCGAGGATGTCTCCTTGCACATCGACCAAACTCGGGACCTGCAAGTCGATGCGGCGATCGCGCGTAATCGGCTGTTCAGAGCCGCTGAATGTCGCCAGCGATTGGGCCTGAGTGAGTTGCTCCATCCTCTCGAATTTACCTGGAGCAAACGGGGCAAGCAGTCCGTCCTCGGCCAGGAGCTCTTCGGCGTTCTGAGCGCAAAAAAGGATAAGTTGACCGCCGCGACGCACCCAATCGCCGAGCGCTTCGATTCGCTCCTGATTTTGCAGCAACGGTCGGTAGAGTTCCGTGTCCGAGGTACTCAGTAGAACGGTTTCGATCGATTCGTAGCCATACCAACGAGTGGGTAACTCTTCGGCACGTTCGGCTCGGGTAACGCGCGTCTTCAAATGCGCGTCGGACGAGGTGGTAGTCTGGATGGATTCCCCTATGTCGAGTGTAGGTCCAAACTCCAACAGAACTCGGTTGGTCGCCGGTACTCCGCCGGGGACGATGCCCGGTTGTGCCTCGGGTCCGGCAAAAAATATTCGTTTCGCGCGCACTTTGCCATCGGCTGAGAGGAATTTCACGTCGATGGGGCTCATCGCCTGGCCCACGCGCACGAATAATCGCACTGTGGTGGTTTGTTCTGGACCGATTGCGACCGGGCGAATCGGGTCGGAAAACACGCGCGTCGTCACGCCGTCGGTGTCGGGTACTGACACCACGACCGTGCCGGTCCACGCCCCGGAACCGCCTCGCAGTTCGATCTGAAGGGGCGTCCAGCAGCCGAGTTTGTAGATGCCCCCAAAGCCGATCCGAGCGCCTGTAATTTTCGCTGCCTGCGGCTGTTGGGCCATCAGGGGATTTGCGACGAACAACAAGCACGCGACCAACAAGCACGTGACGAGGTGTAGCAACGAGTGTCGATGGGGCAGGGAGATTGAACTCACGGCTTCTCCGCAGCGTCGCAAGTACAGACCAACTGACCACACCCCGGGCAGCCAGTGCCGTATTTGTCTCGCACCGCTTGGGCCAGATCGACATCCGCCACGTTGGCGATAGTCGTAAGCCAAGCCAACACGTCGGCGAATTCCGCGGCGAGTTCGTCTGGCGTTCCATCGCGCAGTGCCGAGGCCAACTCTCCAATTTCTTCCATCAGCCACATAAACGTTCCATCGATGCCGCGCGAGACGTCTTTCTCGTGATACATCTCGCGTATCAACCGTTGAAAGTCTCGGAGCGAGATGTCGGAGGATTTCTGGGGCATATCTTGCAGCAATCGGAGAATTCTGACAAACCCGCTACAGCAGTGAGTTCAAACGGCTACACTGAAGTGTAGTCCAAACTAACCCAAGAAGTAAGCGTACCGAGTACCTATACCGCCCACTACCCACTGCCCAATTCCATGCCCGAATTCGTTACCGTTGCCAAACTCGGCTCGATCCCCGTCGGCCAGGGGGACACGTTCTCTGTGGGGGATCGGCTGGTCGCGGTGTTCAATCTCGGCGGCGAGTATTTCGCAATCGACGACCTCTGTCCGCACATGGGCGCTTCGCTTGGCGCGGGTCAACTCGACGACACAGGAAAAGTCACGTGCCCCTGGCATGCCTGGCGGTTCGATGTTTGTGATGGAACTTGGTGCGACAACCCGCGTCTGAAAATCGACGCCTTCGAGGTGCGCGTCCTCGGCGACGAAATCCAAGTGGCAGTCGTGGAAAAACGACCACCTGAAACAGAATCACCGCCTGCGGCTGAACAGCAGCAGACCGACGAAGATTAGTAGCGATGTTGACGGCTCGGGGACGCTAAGCACGGACAAGCCGGTGACGCCACCGACATTGCGTTGCCAAACCAAGAGGTCGCCGCCGTCGATGCGGCCATCACCGTTGGCGTCGCCTTGTTCAAACGTGGCATTCAGATTCGCGAAATTCTGTTTGAGGATCGAAAGATCGCCAACGTTGATGTCGCCATCGTGGTTGAAGTCGGGGAACACTGAGATGCTGTTCACAACTACCGTGTTGCTCTCGCGGATGTCGGTTATCTCGTCGCCATTGAAATTTCGCAATGGCAAATCGTTGAACGGCGAACTAATGGAAAAGCCGAAATCCGTGGGCAACGGCAAATCGCCGATCGCGTCGACAACCGTCATGCCATTGCCCAGCACCTGCCCAAATGCCGAAAAACCGCCATCGGGACGAGACGGGCTATCCAAAAAGGAGTTGTCGCCCTGGTTAATGAACCACTGGCTGGTAGCCGTGTTGGGGCCTCCCTTGGCCATCGCAATGGTGCCACGGACGTTTGAAGGACCAGTCACTTCGTTGCCCGGTTCGTCATCGATCGGCTGATCGGCCGGCGTGACGACGTTAGCGAAGCTGATCACCTGGTTGGGCGGCACGGGATCATTTAGAAAAAAACCACCGCCTTGGATCACAAAATCTCGCTGTACTGGATCGAATGTGTCGCTGTTGCGGTGGACGACCGACCCGTCGTAGCGTTTGGAATTGACGTAGCTAAGGAAATTGCCCACGGTCCTCGGCATTTGACTGTCGAACAATTCAATGTCGAACGACCCCAGTACGGTATCGTACCGGACAACCGTCCCGGCAGAACTCACATTTGCGAGCAGCAGCGCGCTTAGCAGCGCGCACGCACAGCGAGCCTTCAAGGTGTGCAAAATCATCGCAGCTTTCAACGTTTGAGAAAGACTCGGGTGAGGCTAATTCTAGAAATCTGTTCCGAAAACAGGCGACAGGGGATGC
>JBGSWC010000009.1:0-10487 GCA_041752635.1 Pirellulales bacterium
GCTTTGCCAACGGTGGTTTCGAAACGGTCGGCATGGGAACTCCAGCCGAAGCTTGGCTTCAAGCTGCATCGGGCTATAGCTTGTCGACAGACGCTCGCACGGGTAACTTCGCGGCCCAGCTCAGTTCGCCGGCGTTCAACGCCGCCGTCATGCTGCAGAATTCCATCGAGGAAGGTGGCATCGAGCCGCTCATCGAAGGTGACAACCCACTGCTGAGCTTCTGGTCCAAAGGAACGGCTGGCGGCACGGGCAACGTGTTGTTCGCCTTGCGATATTTGGATGACATGGGCAACATCTTGGCGAACAGTGGCAATCAGTTCTTTCAGGGCTCGATCAATCCTCAGACCTGGACCGAAATCACCTATGACCTTGGTGCTGTGCCCGCTGGTGCAACCGCTGCTTTCATTGAGTTCAGCCAAGGAATTGGCCCCATCGACAGCGGCAACCCAGCCGGCCTCGTGTTGATCGACGACCTCTCTCTCACACGTGCCTCGGTAGTTCCCGAGCCGACCTCGGTCGCCCTACTGGGCCTCGCTGGCTTCGCGATTGTGGCTGGTCGCAAAATGGTTGCCCGTCGCAACAAGTAAGCGTGCGTTTGACGCACAGCGCGAAACAAGCGAGTTTCGCGATAACATGAAAAATGAAGCGGGGTTGAGTGTCACTCAACCCCGCTTTTAGTTTTTGTGCTCGAAGTCCGCCACGACGTGCCGAACGAACGCGCTAGCTGTTCATTCGCGCACCCGACGGGAGAATTCTCGCCGGGTTATGCGGCGCGGGGCCCGATGTGCTACCAACTTCAAACCACGCCTCGGAGGTCGTCGCGTGACGTTTGGCGGCCGGTGCCGATTCGATTTGACTCAGCAGTGATTGCACCGCCGCGCGGCCAAGAACTGTGGCATCTTGGCAGACGGCCGTCATTTGCGGGTAAACCGACTTGCGCGTATCGCAATCGTCGAATCCAATAATCGATAGGTCTTCGGGAACTCGGACGCCCAGCCGATGGGCCTCGTTGATGGCCCCGACGGCAATCAATGGGTCAGCGATAAAAATGGCAGTGGGGCGGAGGGACATGCCCAACATGTTGCGTAGTAACTGAGCCCCATCGAGCCGATGGGGTGGCACCCGGCAAACGAGTTTTTCGTCGTAGAGTTGGTGCGACTCGAGAACGCCTCGATAGGCCGATAGTCGGTCGAGATGATCACCGTCGTCGCGATCGCACGCGGCAAAGGCAATCCGCTGGTGGCCGAGTGACACGAGGTGTTCGACCGCCTGTCGACTGGCTGCTGTCGAAGCTGCATAAACGAAGGGCAGCTTAGGGCAATCGAAGTGATCGCCGAGCACCACCAACGGCAGTCCCTCGACCGCCCACTGACTAATTGCCGTCCGCGCCGAAGACGTCGAACGCACGACCGCCCCCAGGATTCCCTTTCTCGTGAAGAACTGTTTCAGCGACTCCGACGCAAGTTTGTCGCGTTTCACATCGACGAGCAGCAGGTCAAAGTTGGTCTCCCGCATCGCGTCGGCCATGCCTTGAACACAAGCCGAGTCGTAGGGGGATCCAATCCAGACGCCTTCGGGATAGATGAGTGAAATGGAGGTGAGCGACCGCTTGCCGACCGAGGGTTCGTATCGACAAGTTTTGACGGCTTCACTCACCTTTCGGTGCAGCCCTGGAGCGACCCCGCCCGCATTGTTAATCACCCGAGAAACAGTGGCAATGGAAACGCCGGCTTCCTTGGCGACTTCGCGAATCGATGGCATCGAATATGAAACCCTACGTAAAGGATGTAACTGTTTCTGTAATTTTGGGTTACGGGTGATGTCGCGTCAAGCGGGAATTGCAACTAATCAGAAAAGAAAGGCGACGGCTTAAGCCCGAATGGTGACCGTCGTCCCGTCGAGTCGTTCGCTTATCGTCAGCGATAAGTTCCGAATAGTTGACAATCACAACGAAACTGGTTAGCCTATACGAAACTGTTTCGGTAGCGTTTCTGTACCGAATCGTGTTACAGCTTACCTGCTACGAGTTGCGTTTGAGTCGGCCTGGCGGCACGACCTCATTCGCTTACCAGTCTTTTCCAACGGGGTAACGAGCCATGTCTGTTGCGAAGCGTCGAGGATTTACGTTGGTTGAATTGTTGGTCGTAATCGCCATCATCGGCATATTGGTCGCGCTCTTGTTGCCGGCAGTGCAATCAGCACGCGAGTCGGCGCGACGAATGAGTTGCCTGAGCAATATGAAAAACTTGGCATTGGCGGTACTCAACAGCCACGATGTGCGCGGCCACTTCCCGATCAGCATGGGGCTCGACCCAGGCACTGATGGTGGCGAAGGCGCGGGACCGGCAGCCGGGTGGGTTTTGCAGGTGTTGCCACAACTCGAACAACAACCACTTTATGACCGCTTTGCACAGGGGGGCGCTTTCGAAGGCGTTTGGCAGATCGGTCGTGGCCGAGCACCTGCGCCGGGTTTCGGGCTCGGGTCAAATAAAAACGGTATTTCAGTGCCCGACTTAATGGCGACACAACTTCCCATTCTACAGTGCGCGTCCGATGCCGGAGTACAGCAGACATCGAGCCAGCAATATGGCTGGTCGAGGGTCAACGTCGCGCTCTCGAGCTACAAAGGAGTAATCGGCGACACCGTAGTGGGTGAGACCAACGGAACAACATTCACGAACTCCGCTTCGCAGTATCCCAGCGGAAACTACAACAAGCCGGCACCAGGTTTTTCGACGCAACACGATTGCCACCGTGACACGCGTTGTCGCGGTATCTTCTTTCGCCAATCGTGGCGGCTGCCGGTGAGAATTTCCAAGATCACCGATGGCACCAGCAACACCTTTATGATTGGCGAAGACGTACCGGCTTACAACTATCACTCAGCCGTGTTCTATTCCGACGGCGATTGGTGTAGCTGCAACACGCCGCTTAACAATTTGATGTCGTTGCCCGCCGAGTCGATCGACCCGGCATTTTGGTGGGAGCAGCGCGGGTTCCGCAGTCTGCACCCCGGTGGTGCGAATTTCGCACGGGCTGACGGGTCGGCCGATTTTGTGAGCGATTCAGTTGACAATGTTCTGTACCGCACCAGTTGCACCCGCGACGGTGGCGAAGTCATTAACGCCCAATTCTAGTGGAAGTGGATCGACTGCCATGGGTATCTCAAAAACCAATAGATTGTGTCTTTTATTGCTGTCGTGTGTTGGGTTGCTAACCAACGGATGCAGCGACCTGACCGCTAAGGTCACCGGCACCGTTTACCTCGACGATAAGCCGGTCAACATCACGAGTTCGCAGCGTGGCACGGTTGTGTTTCGCCCGATTAAAGGGGGAGCAACATGCACGGGACTGATCGACAAGTCGGGTAGTTACAGCGTGTCGACTGGCAGTGAGTCGGCGCTAGTTCCCGGCGAATATTTGGTATCAGTGCAAGTGCTCGAATCAGTACCCCCCAAAGGTGGCGACGATGCTCCTTCGGGCAAACCAATCACGCCCGCGCTCTACGCCGATCCGCTCACTTCTGGACTGAGCTTCGTTGTGAAGGGGGGCGCGAACCAGTACGACATCAAACTCGACTCGTCGGCCGGTCCCACGGTCATCGCACCACCAGAGCCAGAACTCGAGGAACCAGAACTCGGCGCCGTCGAGTCCGATCTGAATGTTCCCGACGAGACGGAGCCCGCAGCCAAACCCGCCGAAGTCAATCAACCTGAGCCAGACAATTCCGCTGAGACGGAAGGAGACAGCAGTGAGTCTTGACCACATCCCTCATTCACCGACGCGCGGCAGGCGCATCGTTGGACCATTGTTGATGATCGCCGGCCTACTCTCGCTCGCTGGATGCGGTAACGGATTGGCCAGCGTATCGGGACAAGTCACCCTCAACGGCAGTCCACTTGCCGCCAGCGAAACGGTCCGCGGCACCGTTTATTTCTTTCCCGAAGGTGGCACAGGGGTGCCGGCCGTGGGGTTGGTCGACGCCGAGGGGGAGTACTCGCTCAGTACCGGATCGGAAGGTGGTGTGAGCCCGGGCGCCTACTTGGTAACCATTTCGGCATCGGAACTGATTCCGCCGAAAATTCCAGGCGAAGCTCCAGGTGGTCGTCCCATTACGCCGCGTAAATATGCCAATCCGGCTCAATCTGGTTTTCGAGTGCAAGTCGCCGCCGGTTCCAACGTCTTCGATTTTGCTCTCGAAGGCAAACCGACGCCCACTCGTAACCGCAGTCGATAGTCGAACGACTTCCGTATGCTCGATCAGCACTCTCTATCGAACGCGCGGGCAGACAACGATGCGCAATGCGTAGGCTTTCGATACGCTTGTTTCGTGTTGCTCTGCACCTGCTCAGTTTGCGCGAGCGCGTCGGCTGATGTCCCGTGGCTGCGATCGGGCGAAAGCAGCGGCCCCAGCCAATTAACTCCCCAGCGTTTGCACGTGGTTGGGAACTCGCAGCCAATCAACTCCTCGCCACGAACCAACCTTTCCGTTTCCGATAGCGATCGCAAAATGCTGACAAATCCGGGTTTCGAGCAGCAAGGGGGATCGCTGTCGGGGTGGACAGTGTTTGCTCACCAGCCAGCGGGTGAAGCGAATGTTCGCGTTTCGACAGACGCCGTGCTCGAAGGCGACGCATCGCTGACGCTGCAAGGGTTTTCCCATCAACTCGATGCTTTCTGCGGAGTGACTCAAAGCATCGAGGTCGCGCCAGGTGAAGTGGTGACAGCCGAACTCAGTTCCATCGTACGCCCCGAAGACACTTTCGCGGGCTCAAAGAATTTAGCCGTTGTGAAAATCGAATTCTACAGCGAGTTTGGCGCGCCGTACGAAAGTGACAAGCTGCTTGATTATCGCGAGCTCTATTTTGCTAATGGTTGGACTCCCGAAGATCAGTGGATCCGGCATTCGCTCGAAGCGACTGCTCCCGACGACGCCGTCGAAGCCCGATTGGCGATTGTGTTTAAGCAACTTGAGCCAACGTCGGGTGCCGTGCATATCGATCAAGTGAAGCTCGTAATCGACAATCGCGAGGCTGTCGCTTCGCCAGACCAAGAAACCCGGCCGCAGCGCGCCGACAATACCGGCAATGAGTGGCAAAGCCTCTTGCAAAACATCGTCATTGCGACTGCGATCATCGCCTGCCTGTACGCGCTGTCCCGCATTCTACCACACTATGCGACTCGAAAGAAAACCACCAACTCCGATTGAAAAGTCATACGAATGATTGACACAACTCATTTTAAATTCGCGAGTCACTCGCGATGTCTCATAGCTTTTGTGGTCTCGCTGATGTGGGTGCAGTGGTTTTCCAACGAATGCGTCGCTCAAGCGACAGGGCCCACAACCGGCTCTGCGAATGCCTCCGCAGGGCCGACGCCATCGGATCGTCCAGGCGAACAGGCGTCGACGAACGGGGTGGGAGTCAACTTTGAGTTGCTTGCCGGCGATCAGGAGCAGCGGATCGATCGGTTGATTAACAATATGACGCTCGCGGAAAAAATCGGACAACTTGTCCAGCTTTATCCCGATGAAGATGCACTCGGGGACGATCTCGCCCAGCGGGTAAGGCGGGGACAGATTGGTTCGATTTTTTATCCCGGCAATCCCGACGTCGTTCGCGAAGCCCAACGGATCGCCCGCGACGAGTCGCGGCTCGGCATTCCGCTGTTGATCGCCCGCGACGTCATACACGGCTTTCGCACAATTTTTCCGATTCCGCTAGGGCAAGCAGCCAGTTGGAATCCCGAGTTGGTCGAGCAGGCGGCACGCGTTTCGGCCCACGAGGCGAAGCTCGCTGGAATCGACTGGACGTTTGCTCCCATGGTCGACATCACTCGCGACGCGCGTTGGGGAAGAATCGCCGAATCCTTGGGAGAAGACCCCTACCTTTCCAGTAAACTGGCTGCCGCTATGGTCGAGGGCTTCCAGCAAGAGCGAGACGGACACTTCGGTGGCATCATCGCGTGCGCAAAACACTATGTCGGTTATGGCTTGGTCGAGGGGGGCCGCGACTACAATCGGGTGAGCGTTTCGCAAGCCGACTTACACAACATCTTGTTACCGCCGTTTCGCGCATCCGTCGACGCTGGTTGTCGGACGTTGATGACTTCGTTTAGCGAAATTAATGGTGTTCCCGCCACCGCCCATGCTCCCTTGTTGCGTGGAGTTCTGAAACGCGACTGGCAATTCGACGGCATCGTTGTTAGCGATTGGGGCTCCATCGGCGAAATGGTTGTACATGGCTTTGCCAAAGATCCCGTTCAAGCAACCGAACTCGCGGTGATGGCGGGCGTCGACATGGATATGTGCAACGCCCTGTTCGAAAAACATCTGGCCAAGCTCGTCGCCAAAGAGCGAGTTCCGATCGAACGTCTCGACGATGCCGTGCGCCGTGTCTTGCGAGTGAAGTTCGCTTTGGCAAATCGCCCGGCTGAATTTTCTGACCCAGAAGTGTTGGGGGAGCAAGGCCTCGAATTGTCGCGCCGCGTCGCCCGCGAGAGCGTGGTGCTGCTCAAAAACAATGGGCCGCTACCACTCGACCTCGCCAAATTAAAACGCGTTGCCGTCATCGGACCAATGGCCGACGCGCCGCAACAACAGCTAGGCTGCTGGGTACTCGACGCGAAGTCTGAGGACAGTGTCACTCCGCTGGCCGACCTTCGTAAACGTTTGGGGGACAAGGCCGAGGTGCTTTATGCACCCGGAGCAGATAGCACGATGAGCGACGACGAAACCCTGATCCCCGCAGCAGTGAAAGCGGCATCGGAGGCTGATGTCGCGTTGTTATTCGTCGGCGAAGATGCCGTATTGAGCGGCGAAGCCAGAAGCCGCGCTTCGCTCAACTTGCCCGGTGTGCAGTCGCAGCTCGTGAAACAAGTTGTCGACACCGGCGTGCCGACCGTTTTAGTTTTTCTGGCGGGTCGCCCACTGGCGATCGGCGATGAAGTCGAAGCGGCGGGGGCCGTGCTGTTTGCCTGGCATCCTGGCACCATGGCTGGCCCGGCGATTACCGACCTACTAATCGGCGAGGCATCGCCATCGGGAAAGCTGCCTGTGACGTTCCCCCGCAGCGTCGGCCAAACCCCCATCTATTACAGCCGGTCGAACACGGGTCGTCCGAGCCCGCCCGAATATCGGCCGCTCGTCGGCTCTGGCAAAGTCGACCTACCGATTGAATTTCAATATAAATCGCACTATGTCGACGAACTTCCCAATCCCCTATTTCCTTTCGGTTTCGGTCTCTCGTATACCCAATTCGATTATTCGAGTATCAACGCTAACTCCGACAAACTAAGCTTCGGAGATGATATTACGCTTTCGGCAAAGGTCACCAACTCGGGAAAAGTAGCGGCGGTTGAAGTTGTTCAACTTTATGTGCAAGACAAGTTTGCCAGCATCGTGCGACCGGTCCGCGAATTGAAAGCGTTTCGCAGGGTACACCTTGAACCAGGTGAATCGAAGCGAGTGACGTTCCGCCTCAACTCGGCCGATCTCGAATTTTACGACAACGACGGAAATCGGGTGCTTGAGCCTGGCGATTTCAACGCGTGGATTGGTGGTGACTCGAACGCTCAGTTGTTGGTGGAGTTTGAAGTTGTGCGAGCGAATTCAAGCATGAAACCGAACACAGCTCAGCAACTCCCCACGGCGGCGGCTTCCGTACCCCAACCACGCTAACTTGTTGGTGTCCATTGCTCAGTACTAAAGTGCCATTTCTACTGCTGTGGCGAGGTGGCTTGAGTGTGTCCTCGTCACCTCACGCCAATGGCTAAGCAATCGATAAACGTTCGGCGCAGCATCCCACCGCCAGAAAGCAACGCGATGAAACCCAGTCGCCACGATGTGACGCAACGCTCCGAAAGATGTCGCGGGAAACTGGTCGCGGCGGTCTTCGTTCTGCTCGCACTTCCGCTTGTTGGCTGGTCCGCAGATTCGCCAATCGTCGCGCATGGAAAGGGAAGTTTTACCACCCGCCGCCCAGAAACCATCGAAGCTCCGCCAAGTCGAGTGTTCAAGACCGACGACATCAAGCGAGCGATACCGACCAACCAATGGTGGAGCTCGTTGGCCTGGGAACAATTTTCGAGCAACATGTTTCCGCATCCACTGGGAATGGTCTGTACCGAAGCTGGGCTCGCTGTCAGCAATCCCGGCGCGGGCATCGACAGCGCATCGGGACACATCATGGGGGGCGGTGTATCGAGCAACGGCGACATTGTGATCGGACTCTCCGATACCGAGTCATTTGCATCGGCCCTTCTTGCTGATTATTCGAGCTGGTTCGTGACCGCCGAATTCGTCGGCGATAGCTCGCGGCTGCGAACTAGCTTCGGTCACGGCAGCCCCTTTGTCTTTTGTCGACACACCGGCGGCGAACCTCGGTTGCGCTTCGCCGAGAAGCCCGTCATTTGGTCGGCCACTAAAGCGGGCAACACAATGGGAATCACCGTCCGCGGAAGCCACTACGGCCTGTTTGGTGCCGAAGGGAGTCGATGGAGTGGGACCAACGGAGTCGAGTTCACCAACGACAACGCCAACGACTATTTCTCGATAGCACTCTTGCCCGACCGTGAGCCAGAGACGCTCGAGTTGTTCTCGAATTATGCGCACAACCATGTCGTTGATTCGAGCGTGATTTTCGCGTCGGCCGATGGCCATATCGAAGCGACCTATCGGTTCGTGACCAAGGCGATGGAGGGAGCAAAGGCGGGCACCATTTTCGCCATGTATCCCCACCACTGGAAATACAGCGACGTTCCCCTGAACGGGATGACCTATCGATCGGTACGAGGCACGATGAAAGTCGCCGTGGGCGAAGGTTTCCAAACGGTGATCCCTGTGCAAGGAGTGCTGCCGATGCTGCCAGGCCAAGGCGTTACCGATCGCGAGCGGTTGGTCCGCTACCTGGAAGACGAACTTGCCAACATCGAAACAGAGTATGGAGACACCTACTGGGAAGGCAAACACTTGGGCAAACTCGCCACGCTGAGCGGTATTGCTGAAGTGGTTGGCGAAACCGAGCTTCGACAGCAATTCGTCGGCGAGATCCGCAGGCGCCTCGAGAACTGGTTCACCGCTTCGCCCAACGAAGCATCGCCACTGTTCTACTACGAACCGAATTGGGGTTCGTTGATCGGCGCGAAACCATCGTATGGCAGCGACGCGCAGCTCAATGACCATCACTTTCACTACGGATACTTCATTCGCGCAGCCGCCGAAGTGGCGCGGCTCGACCCGGCGTGGGCCAACGATTGGGGCCCCATGGTCGAGTTGCTCATCCGCGATATCGCCTCGACGGATCACTCCGACCCAATGTTTCCTTCGATCCGCTGCTTCGATTTGTACGCTGGCCACTCGTGGGCTTCGGGACATGCAAAGTTCGCCGATGGCAATAATCAAGAGTCGTCGTCGGAGTCAATGAACGCCTGGTACGCAATGATGTTATGGGGAGAAGCCACCGGCAACCACAAGCTTCGCGATACCGGCATGTTTCTCTACAACACCGAACGGACCGCCGTCGAAGAATATTGGTTCGATGTTTCCGGAACAAACTTTCCAGCGAATTTCTCCAACGTCGCACTCGGCATGATCTGGGGTGGCAAGGGGGCCTTCAGCACTTGGTTCTCTGGCGATATCGATTGCATACACGGGATCAATTGGCTTCCCTTCACACCGGCGTCCATCTACATGGGTCGCCATCCCGATTATGTCAAAAAGAACCACGAGCGTATTGTCGAACAACGCCCAGGTGGCAGCGACTACAACAACGGCTGGGGAGACCTTGTTGTCATGTTCGGTGCGCTGAGCAACCCGAAGTCGGCTGCCGATTACATCGACTCGACTCCAAATTGCAAAGTCGAAAGTGGCAACACTCACGCCTTCATGTACCACTGGATTCACACACTCGATCGCCTCGGCATCAACGACGCTTCGGTGACCGCCGACTATCCATTCGTTAACGTCTACCTCAAAGACGGCCAAAGAACTTATGCGGTTTACAATTTCCACAAAGCGCCGCTGACAGTCCGTTTTTCCGACGACACGATCGTTGTCGCAGCGCCGCACGGTCTGACAGTGGAGCAGAACGTCGCAACCAACCCGGTCGCAACAGAATAGGACCTTTTGGCAAGCCCCAAACTCTTGTATCTCCTCTGATGAAAGTGCAAGGTCAAGTCCGCTGCCGTCGAACAGACCAATCCAAAAAAGTGAATCCCAAGTCGAACGGACCGAAAGTCGCGTGATCACCGATCGACTGCCCCAGTATTGAAACAGTCAAACTAAGTTAATCCATTGCGAAAACGCAAGTCTTGCGACGTCCAGCGACGCCAAACTGAAGCGGAGGGCACGGGACCCTCTCTTCGGTGTTTCGTAAGTCGTGTAACGGCAAGCACTTAGCGACGCAAGTTGTTCCAGGCCAATAGCTTGGGGCAAATCAGCTGGCGTCACGTGCGATCACGTACTCTCAGGCATTATCACCCTGATTGAC
>JBGSWC010000010.1:0-16936 GCA_041752635.1 Pirellulales bacterium
GCGAAAAAGATGCATGAAGAACCGAGGGGTGGTACCATACACCCAACGGAACTCCACTCAGCACGGAACAGGCTGACAGGAGAGGCAACTGGTGGCACTGACAAGGTCTGACTTTCACGAGATCGTCGACGACCACGCCCCGGCTTTATTTCGCTTGGCTTACCGCATGGTGGGCGACGCACATGAAGCGGAAGACGTGGTTCAAGAGACGTTGCGCAGTGCTTGGCAAAGCCGCACTCGATTCGAGTGTGGACGGAGCCAAAGAGCTTGGCTGGCTTCGATTCTTCGTCGCCGAGTCGTCGACCGTTGGCGTCGCAAGTCGCGCACGCCGGTCACGGCCGGGGAACAGGGAATCGAGATTGCGGTGGAGGCTGCCGATCCGTTAGCTGCTGATATGACTGACGAAATGCAACACGCCCTCAATCAGCTTTCGCCCGACCTGCGCGAGTCGTTAATGCTCGTGGTCGTGGGGGAACTGACCCACCAAGAAGCGGCTGACATGCTAGGGGTGCCGTTAGGAACGGTTCTCTCGCGCGTTAGCCGTGCCCGCCGAAGACTTCGCCAACACTTAGTGTCGACGACACGCACTTAATTGCGTGTCGAAGACAAAAAATGCTGACTGGCGGAACCGTAAGGACCACCCCGCGGTTGAATAGCGTACTCGTACAGCCTAGTTGGGCAGCTTAGCCAGCGAATTGTTTCGCGGGGCTTCACTGCAAAACCAGCTGCTATAGAGCAATGTTATGGGGCGACTTTACCACTGAGTGATGAATCTCATGTTTACCCGATTGGCTTTTGATTCGTTCCACCCCGAAGACGGCGACGAAGTTGCGCGCTTCGAGGTAGCCCACGGCCTTGTGCGTAGCTCGGCTACAAGAGCTGCGACAAACCGTGCCGATGCCGGCGTTCACGCCTTAGGGGGCGGTTCTCATCACACGGGTGGCTCGCGCGAGTTCGACGCAGTCATCGAGCAATCGCTACAGCGGGTGTCGTTGCCCGACGGGTTATTGGCCAGACTGCACGCGAGTGTCGACGGCTGGGACGATTGCGACGAATAGTTGGTTACCGCATCGTTGCGATGGTAGCGACGCGACGCGAACGATGCCATGCAAGCGAAATGAGAAACCACCTGTCGCAGCGGGGCTAATGCACGCTTGGGCGGCGGAATAACCGGCTCGGCGCTCGACGAAACCTATCGACATGGCAACAAGGCCTGCGTGTTGCGAATCGCTTCGCTAACCCCACCATTCAGCCCCCTGTTTTGCCGCAACAGTCTAGCCCGCCCGCCACGTTAGGCGGTATGATTGAACACTGGCCGTTGGGTCGTCCTCGCGTCGTGTGGGCGACCTTCTTGTCCGCTGGAACACCGAAACCCGATCGCCGCGCCATGCGAATCTGCGTCTCTGCGTTTATTGCCCTCATCTTCCTACTTGGCAGAGGGCCCGTTCTATGGGCCGCCGATGACACACAGGCGTTTGTCGATGCACTAAGTGGCCGTGGCTATTACGATCTGGCGCTCGAGTATCTCGAGACCATTCCGCAATCGGGAGTCGCGTCGGCCGAGTTTAAGAAGTCGCTCCCTTTCCAGCGCGGTACGATGCTCGCTGCCAAAAGTCGCAAAGAGGCCAGTGCGGCGAATCGCGAGCGGCTTGTCGAACAGGCCCGTCGCGAATTGGAGTCGTTCGCGAAGGCAAATAGCAACAGCGCCGACGGGGCCGATGCCTATATGGAACTGGCGATGTTGCTACGCGAAAACGCGGCGACGGCAATTTACAAGGCGAAAACAATGCCGCCTGGTAGCGACGAGCGCGAGGCCGAGTGGGCCGACGCCCGCAGCAATTACGACGCCGCACGCGACAACCTTGCCGCCGCCGAGAAATCGTTCACCGACTTGCTGTCGACGTTTCCGAAGGCCATCCCGCCCGCCGAAAAAGAAAAGATCAACCAACGGCTCACCTACCGGGCTCGGCTTGCCCAGGCACGACTCTATCAAGCCCGCTGTTCGCAAGACAAGGCAAACGCCTACGTGAAAGGGGCGAAAGAAGCCGTCGCGCTGCACGAGCAAGCGCTCCAAGAACTGCAAGCCCTTTACGACAAATACAGCGGCTTCACTGTCGGCTTTCAGGCACGGCAGTTTCAAGGTGAGAGCTATCTCGCAGTTGGTAAAATAAAGGAAGCGACCGGTTGCTTTGAAGACATCATCGTTTCTGGTGCCGAAGCGGTTGAACTTCGCGATCTGGTAACCGTCGCCCATTCCTACCAGGCCGAGGCCTATGTCGCCGATAAAAAGTATGACATGGTCCTCAATAAAAGTGCGCTATGGCTGGCAAAAGTGCGCGGCGCCGAAGCCCAGGAGCCAGCGTGGCTAAGGCTTAAATACCAAGTCGCCGAAGCGGCCCGGCTGAAGGCGGCCGAGCCCGACACCAAAGAGGCCGACAAGCGAAAACTGCTGGCTCAGGCACGCGAGCTTTATCGTAGTGCCGGACGCTATCTGAATGAGTTCCAACGCGAAGCGCGATTGACACTCTCGCAAATGGCCGCCGATGGCGACGCCGCTCTGCCACAGACTTTCACCGAAGCCTATCAAGCGGCCAAAGACGCGGTGAATTCGATGAACGCGGCCCGGCTCGCCGTGAACGCTGCGAAGGTCAACAACCCCGATGCGGTCGCTGCTCTCGAGCAGCAGGCAGAACAGGGATTTGACGAAGCGCTCGATAATCTTGAGCTTGCGCTGCGACTTGTCGACGACGACACTGAGCTGAAGAAGCTCAACGAAACACGCTATCTGCTTAGCTGGCTTTATTGGCAGCGAGAGAATTTCTATCGTTCGGCCGTGCTTGGTGATTTCGTGGCCCGTCGCTACTCGAACGATCCGATCGCCGAGTCGGCGGCGAAGATCACGCTGGCGGCACTCGAAAAGCTTTATACGCGGGCACGCGAGTCGGGTGACGGAGAATTTGAATCGGCACAACTCAACGAGATGGCTGGCTACGTCACGCGTCGTTGGCCAACGAGCCAAACGGCCGAACTGGCATTTGGTGTGATCCTGAATTTTGCGCTCAAAGAAAATCGTTTTAACGAGGCCCGCGCTCAAATCGCTGAACTCGACGAACAGCGCCGCCCGCTGTTCGAGGCGAAGCTCGGTACCGCCATGTGGGAAGCCCAACTGCGAGCGGCAGCGAGCAAAGAACCGGTCGCCTTCGACCCGGCGACTGTCCGCGCCGAGGCGAAAAAACTGATTCAATCGAGCATCGTTGCCGTAGCGGCCGATCCGACGGCCGACTCAACACTGGCCGCGGCGTCGCTCTATTTGTCGCAAGCCTACCTGGGCGATGGCGAGTACGGCGAAGCCATCAAATTGCTTGAAGACGATAAGACGGGGTCGCTCGCACTGATGAGAACATCGAACGCAGTCGCTTCGCGTCCGGCCTTCAAACTCGAAGCACTCAAAACGGCGCTGCGAGCGTACGTCGCGGCAACGCCACCCCAAACCGACAAAGCGGTCGCCATGATGGCGGAACTTGAGAAAGCAGCCGAAGGAGCGGGCGGGGCCGATGTCTTGACCAGCATCTACGTCGGTATCGGGCTGCAACTTAAGCAGCAGATCGACGAACTCACTAAAGCAGGTAAATACGAAGAAGCGGAACGTGTGACCGAGGCCTTCGCAACATTCCTCGCGAAGATCCGCGAGGGAGGCGAATCGCTCAGCTTTCCCGTCCGCCAGTGGATTGCGTCGACCTACTACAACCTGGGTGAAGCCTCAAAAGTCGACGAAAAGCGGAAGGTCTATTTCACCGGCGCTCGCGAAGAATTCAAGACGCTGCTCGACGCCGTAACGGCCAATCCAAACATTTCCGCCAATCCGAATACGAAACTTGCGATTCAGTTGCAACTCGGCAACTCTCTTCGCGAACTCGAGGAATATCAAGCAGCGTTCACGCTGTTCGAGGAAATTCTCGCCGAGCGCGAGATGATGCTCGACATCCAAAAGGCGGCTGCTTACACCTTGCAGGACTGGGGCGCGAGTGCGGGCGACAACCAGAAGATCGAACAAGCCCTTGCCGGTGCCGGTCGCAAAAACGACAAAGGGCAAAACGTCGTGTGGGGTTGGAGTCGACTCTCGAAAGTCGCCGCTGCCGCCCAGCGACAAGCACCGCAGTGGCGTGATCTGTTCTTCGAGTGCTGGGTCAATATCGGCCGCTCGCGCTATCTGATGGGTATGAACAGCAGTGGAGCCGAGAAGACCAAATACTTAAAAAAGGCCAAAGAAGTCGTCCGCGCGTTTCACAGCAGCTACAAGGACCTCGGCGGCGAAGAGCGGCGGGCGGAATTCGACGCTTTAATGAAGGATATCCAAACCGCCGGCTCTGAGCGGCCGATTGGGCTCGAAGAGATTACCGGTGAGAAAGAGAAACCATTAGCGAATAATCGGTAGACTCAAAAAACCACCCCGGCCCTTCGTTGCAAGGGAGGGGAGCTAGGTTACCGGCTCGCCTGAATCATCTAACATCAGTCATCCAACGTCTATCAGCTCACAAAGTCATGACAAAAATTTCCATTGCAATTCTGCTCTCTCTGTTCGCCAGCTTCGCTCAGGCTCAACAGGTCGACCGCGTCCGACTCAATAGCGGATCGTCGGAATCAGGTGAAATCACAAAAATGAGTGCCGTTGGCATCACGCTGAAGCGGGGTTCCTCGGAGAGGGAAATTCCGATTACCGAGTTTCGTAGCATTGTCTTCGACGACGAACCGGGCGAACTCACACAGGCGAGGGTCAACGCGACTAACACGAGCTACGAACAAGCGCTCGACTCGCTGAGCGGCATTAATCTGAGCGACATTACGAATCCTTACGTGCAGCAAGAGATCGAATTTTACACAGCCTATTGTGAGGCAAAGCTCGCATTGCTCGGAACTCGCGAGATAAAAGAGGCCGGCAACAAATTGGCGAAGTTCGTGCAATCGAACACTCAGAATTTTCACTACCTCGAAGCGACTGAACTGCTTGGTGATTTATTAGTAGCGGCCGGAAACGTCAAGAGTGCACAGTCGCAATACGAAGTGCTCGCCCGAGCCCCTTGGCCCAGCTATCAAAAGAAGGCGGGGGTGCTGGTCGGCAACGCGCTGCTCTCGCAAAAGAAGTATGCCGAGGCACAGTCGCAATTCGATACGGCGCTCGCAATCGCCGACGAAAGCGAGGCGAGCAAAGAGCAAAATCTCGCCGCTCAACTGGGCAAGGCGGTTGCTGTCGCGGCGCTCGGCAACGTCGAGGCGGGAATCAAAGCTGTCGAACAAGTCATTCGCGACTCCGACCCAGAAAATGTAGCGCTGTTGGCATCGGCCTATAACTCGCTCGGCGCTTGCCACCAGCAGGCGGGGAATCCCAAAGAAGCCTTGTTCGCCTATCTTCACACCGACCTACTCTATCGCCGCGCGACAGAGAAACATGCCGAAGCACTGTTTCACCTCGCCTCGCTCTGGGAAACGGTTGGCCAAGAGAGCGAAGCGCGACAAGCTCGGGCGTTTTTGAAAGAGCAGTACCCGGGCACTCGTTGGGCTCGGCAGTTGGGTTCGTAGCTCCGCGGGTAGTGACCCGATTCATCGGCTCGAGAATGCCACAACTCGCAGAGCGGGAAAATACCCCATGAATGGGGTCACTACACACGCTAGCACTCGATGCCAACCAACCTTGCCGCTCCCCTGCCCTGCGGCTATCCTTCGCGCGATTTTCTTCAAAGCCCCTGCGCAGGGAAGTCTGTTGCAATCGTCTCGGTTCACTCCCGTCCTGATTCTTGGTCTGGCGTCGCTTTGTGCGTTGCCCGGTTGTGGTCGGCTCGTGTTCACTCCGACACAGACGCAGCCTCAAGCGATGACGCTCACTCCTCAGCAGCAGCAATTGCTCGCGCAAACACAGCAGCAGTTGCAACAGCGCGCCACTTCGCTCGACACCGACAACCAAGAACTCGAAACGCTGCTCGCCCAGTCGAGGCAACAAATCGCACTCTTGAGCGAGCAGGTCGTTGCTACCCAGGACCAGCTCAAAGCGACTACCGAAAGGCTCGCATCGACCGAACAGCAAAGCACCGAGTTAAAGAATCGCACCCAGGCACTGATGGCCAGTACGCAGGCAGGAGGGGCGCCAGGCGAATTTCGACCCAACAACACGTTACTGCGTCCGTTATCGGTGACCAACATGCCGGGCGTGTCGGTGCAGCAAGATGGCGACACAATTCGTGTTCGCGTCGCTGGCGAAGCCCTCTTTCAACCAAGCACCAATCGATTGCAACCGGGTGCCGAAATGTTGCTCCGCCGAGTGGCGGCCGATCTGATGGCCAATTACCCCGAACACATCATTGGCATCGAGGGTCACACGAGCGCGATGGAACCCAGCTCAGCCCAGTTTCCTACGCCCCATCATTTGTCGATCGCGCAAGCGACGGTTGTCTACGACACGCTTAGGCCGACGATGGGAACCGCCTCGCAGCAACTCTTTATACTTGGTCACGGCGGCAATCATCCGATTGCATCAAATGCAGAGCTTGAAGGCCAGCAGCTAAATCGACGGATCGAGCTCGTGGTCTATCCTGAAACCTTCCGGCGGCGGTGATGCGATTGTTCGGCTTAGGTGAAATAGTCGGGTAAATCACGGGCCGATTCTTGCGAACCTGTCGGCAGCATCACTGCACGAAGCCATTGCGTGTGGAACACTTCAGAGGATGGGTGTAGCTGGTCGAATTCGACCCGCGGTCGCTCGTCCGCTGGCCAGTCGCTCCTCCCCTTACTGGCCACCAGCATTCCCTTCGCGTCAGCGCAACTTTTCGAGTTCGGCACCCCGATCACAAAACAATGGCAGCAACTCTGGTCCCCACGTCCGAGACAACAACAAAGCTCAGGACACCAACCCGACCGACCACGCATGCAAGTCGAGTGAACGCTCTCGGCCTTGGCTTCGACCCGGTCACTTTCGACGAAGCGCTCGACCGTGTCGAAAGTCTCGCCGCCGCACGCGAACCGGCTTTGGTCGTGACCGCCAACCTGAACTGGGCGATGCTAGCTGCACGCGATCCAAAGCTAAAATCACTGACTGACAAGGCCGATCTCGTCGTCGCCGACGGCATGCCGATCCTTTGGATGTCGCGTTTTGGCAAACGCCATTTACCGCAGCGCGTCGCCGGTGCCGACATGGTGCCGGCGCTTTGTAAACGTGCGGCCAAGCGTGGCTATCGTGTCTTTTTTCTTGGAGCCGACGAGGGTGTCGGTCAACGAGCTGCCGATGTGTTGCAGGCGCGCCATCCTAATCTTCAGATTGCCGGTGTCGAGGCTCCTTTCTTATCGAAACTTAGCGAGAGCGAAGAGGCCGACCTCATTGATCGCATTCGCGAGTCACGGGCCGACATTTTGTTTGCTGCCTTTGGACAACCGAAAGGCGAGGTCTGGCTGCATGAAAATTTGCAGCGATTGGGACCGCTGGTCGCCATGCAAATCGGTGCGTCGATCGACTTCGTGGCGGGGCGCGCGAGGCGGGCACCCAGTTGGACACACAACCTGGGTCTCGAGTGGCTGTACCGCACTTGGTGCGAACCGGGTAGGATGATTTCTCGCTATGCGGCGAACGCTTGGTTTTTGTTAACGCAATTGCCGCGCGAGTTGTGGCGACGCGAAACCGCCGATCGAAGCGGGAGAGCGACCAATTTCTTTCACGGCCCATCGAGTGGACTACCGCCGATGAAAGTCAACCGACTGGCCCGGCGGGCACCTCGCTAGCGTCGAGTTGAGTTTTGGCGGATTGTTACGTCCGACGCTAGAGGTCAATTGCCTAGCTCGACCGCGCCAAGTCATTGATCCAGGGAACGCAGATAAACGCTGATGCACACCGATTTTCGCAGATAGTCGCCGTTCGCACGTAATTCCCTCGCGGCTCAGGCCCTGCGAGGCGCGGCTATCGCCTTTCTTCGCATTATTAATCACAATTCATCCGCGTTTATCGGCGTCCATCGGCGTTCCCTGGAATCGGTGCATCGCGACCTAGCACTGTCCAGCGAGGAGCAAAATGTGACACCGCCGTCGTTGCTGATCGGTTACAATCGAGAGGCCAGCAATTTCGGAATTTAGTCGATCCGCTCACCTATGCAGACTCTACTCGTCACCGGCGCCGCCGGCTTCATCGGCAGCGAGTTTGTTCGTCAGATTATCGGCGAGACCCACGACCAAGTCGTCGCGCTCGACGTGCTCAGCTACGCGGGTAATCTCGACAACCTTGCTGAGGTTGCGAACAACCAGCGATTCACGTTCGTGAAGGGTGACATTGGCGATCGCAGGCTTGTCGATCACTTACTCAACGAACACCAGATCACAACCGTCGTAAACTTCGCCGCCGAGACACACGTTGATCGTTCGATCGGTCAGCCCTCGGATTTCGTTCGCACAAACGTTGTCGGCACGTCCGAGTTGCTCGACGCATCGCTCCACTACTGGAATAGTTTGAACGACAAACAAAAATATGCGTTTCGCTTCCTGCATATCTCGACCGACGAAGTCTACGGCTCGCTCGGCGACGTAGGCGAGTTTGTTGAAACGGCCCCTTACTCGCCCAACTCTCCCTACTCGGCCTCGAAGGCGGCGAGCGATCACTTTGTGCGGGCCTACCACCGCACTTATGGTTTGCCGACGATTGTTACGAATTGCTCGAACAACTACGGTCCGTACCAGTTTCCAGAAAAGCTGATTCCGCTGATGATTCGCAAGGCGCTCGCGTCCGAAGAGTTGCCGGTGTACGGAACTGGCGACAACGTACGCGACTGGTTACACGTCAGCGATCTTTGCCGCGCACTGCGCTTGACTATTTCGGCCGGCGGAGTGGGCGAGAACTACAACATCGGTGGCAACGCCGAGCGGAAAAACATCGAAGTCGTCTCGACGATTTGCCAAACGCTTGACGAGCTCTGTCCCGAATTGGGCACGACGCCTCATTCACAGCTGATTCGTTTTGTCACTGACCGCCCAGGCCACGATTTTCGCTACTCGATCGATTCCACCAAGATCGAGCGAGAGCTTGGTTGGCGTCCTCTGGTGTCATTCGACGAAGGTATCGAACAGACGATTCGCTGGTACATCGACAACGCCGACTGGGTCATTCGCGCCTTGAGCCGAGCCAACTACCGCTGCGAACGGCTTGGGCTGATTCGCAACTACGAGGGACAAAACAGCGAGTGGCAATGAACTCGATCGACTTTCGCGCACTTGAATTTGCATTGACTCGGGTAATTTGGCAGAATAAGGGAGTCCCACCTCCCCCGCTGGCGACTCCTAGCCAGTGCCTCTCCCTGTAACCCACAATTGTCGCGATGAATTGGGCATGCTCGATCGCGACTGTCTTGTTTCTGATGGCTGCTTCTGCCACGGAAGGGGGCGATGGAGTGCCGGATGGAAGTGCCATCTACGCCGAGTCTTGTGCACGCTGCCACGGCGAAGCGGGTGGCGGTACCGACGCTTATCCGCTGGCCTTGGCTGGTGATCTCTCGGTCAGACAATTTACGGCGTTGGTGAAGGAAACCATGCCGGAGGATAAACCAGGCAGCCTATCACGCGAGGAAGCACACGCGGTGGCTGAATTTGCCTTTAACGAGTTCTACTCGTCGGTCGCTCGGGCGCGCAGTCGCGCGCCGCGTATCGAGTTGGCACGTTTGACTGTCCGCCAACATCGGCAGTCGCTGGCCGATTTGGTTGCGAGTTTTCGGGGCACGCCCAACATCGGTGACAAGCGGGGTTTGCGGGGAGAGTATTTTCCCAGTCGACACTTTCGCAATCGGGCCTTCGAACGCGTCGACACAAGTCTTGAGTTCGACTTCGGCACCGATTCGCCTGTCGAAGAGATTAAAGATGCAGCCCAGTTTTCGATACGCTGGCAAGGCTCGCTGCTCGCCAATGCGACTGGTTGGTATGAATTTGTGGTCCACACACCGCAGGCGACACGGCTGTTCGTTAACGACAACAATCTGCCGATTGTTGACGCCTGGGTGAAGTCGGGCGACGAGAACTCACATTCGGGGCGAGTCTATCTGATCGCGGGTCGCAGTTATCCGATTCGACTTGAATTCTCGCGTAATAACCAAGGAGTGTCGGACGAGAAGCAGCACGACAAGCATGAAAAGCTTGCACCGGCCAGTATTCGCCTGCTGTGGAAACCGCCGCAAGGTGTCCTTGAACCGATTCCGAGCCGCGTGGTCGCCCCCGATGGGTCGCCCGAGGTGTTCGTTTGTACGACGCCATTTCCGCCCGACGACCGCAGCTATGGATGGGAGCGCGGCACGACTATATCGGCATCGTGGGATGAAGCGACAACCGCAGCGGCGGTCGAGGCCGCCGATTACATCGCGGCTCATATCGACAGCCTTGCGCGGACCAAGCTCGGCGACGACAAACGAACGGCCAAGATCAAACAGTTTTGCCACAGCCTCGTTGAGCGAGCCTTTCGGGCTCCAATGGACGAAGACATTGAGCGTCAGTACATCGAACAACAGTTCGCGGCTGCCGAACGCGAGAGCGTAGCCCTGCGTCGCGTCATCCTGCTGACGCTCAAATCTCCGCGATTCCTGTACCGCGAGATCGGGTCGGTCGAGGGTGATTCGCCGACAGCGGCGCGACTCGCATACATTTTGTCTGATTCACCTCCGCCAGATTGGCTCAGTCGACAAGCGGTCGAAGGCAAGCTGGCCAACGAATCGAATCGACGTCGTGCGGCCGAACGCATTTTGGGGAGCAGTCTTGCGCAACAAAAACTACACGACTTCTTGCAAACTTGGCTGCAAGTCAATGGCGAAGTCGAGATGCAAAAAGACAGCGAACAATTCGCCGGCTTCGATGAGGCGATGGTCAGCGATTTGCGAGTTTCGCTCGAGATGTTTCTCGAAGAAGTGCTCAACAGCCCAGCGGCCGACTATCGCGAGTTGTTTCTGGCCGAAGAAATCTACGCCAACGAACGGATTGTCAAATATTACGGCGGCGAATCGAACGACCCACACTTCGTTAAGTATCGTCTCGACGAAGGCCGCCGTGCCGGTGTGCTTACCCACCCCTACATGATGGCACGATTCGCTCATCACGACGCGACATCGCCGATTCATCGTGGCGTATTTCTAGCGCGAAGTGTGCTCGGACAATCGCTCAAGCCGCCCCCGGAAGCAGTGGCACCATTGGCTGCATCGTTGCATCCCGATTTGACGACGCGCGAACGAGTTGCCATCCAGACTCGCCCGGCAGCTTGCATGACATGTCATCACATCATTAACCCACTTGGGTTCACGCTTGAACGATTTGATGCCGTGGGGCGCTATCGCACGACCGAACGGGAACGACCGATCGACGATCGCGGTCACTACCAGCCGCGCGACGGCAAAGTTGTTGAGTTCACGGGCGCTCGCGAATTGGCCACATTCCTTGCGGAAAGTCCCCAAGTCAGCGAAGCATTCGTTGAGCAGATGTTTCACTTTATGGTGCAGCAGTCCATTGCCGCTTATGGCCCCGATGGGAAAGCTCGACTTCACCGCGCATTCGTCGAAAGCGACTACAATATGCGTCAGCTTGCTGTGGAAATTGCCGTCGCGGCGAGCCCGGTTGGTCGCGAGCAAGATGCGGAATCACTGGCCAAGAATCCTTGAACAGAAAACCAAGAACTATGACCCGACACAACTCACGCCGCGACTTTTTGCGACACCTAAGCGTGAGCGCTGCGGTCGCGCCGTTTGTGATGAATTCGACGAGCCTTGGATTCACGGCGGCAAAACAGCGTAAGCAGCGACTCGTGATTATTTTCAGTCCCAACGGAGTCGTGCCCAACGAGTTCTGGCCCGATCAACAAGGCACGGACTTCGAGCTTAAGGAAATCCTCAAACCGCTCGAACCGTTCAAGTCACGGACGCTTATTACTCACGGTGTCGACGACCGGGTGCGCGGCGATGGCGACAACCACATGCGTGGTATCGGCTGTTTGCTGACGGGCTGCGAGTTGTTTCCGGGCAACGTTCAGGGTGGTAGCGACACGCCTGCCGGTTGGTCGAGCGGACTTTCGATCGATCAAGAGATTCGCAAATACTTGCAGAGCGATGCGGCCACACGAACGAGGTTCGGCTCGCTCGAGTTTGGAGTGATGGTTCCTGATCATGCCGACATGTGGACGCGAATGGTTTACGCAGGCCCGAACAAACCGATCGCGCCGATCGACAATCCTTATCAAATGTTCAACAAACTATACGGCGAGATGAAAGACCGCGAAAACTTCGCGAGTGTGCTCGACGAATTAAAGAATGATCTCGAAACGCTCCGCCGAGCGATGAGCGACCAAGACCGTGCGCTGCTCGACCAGCAAGCGACCTTCGTCCGCGAGTTTGAACAGCAACTTGCGACTGATACAGCCGCCGCTCAGCATGCCGAGCCGGAACTCGAACCGAACGTCGAGCGGCAAAACGACAACATGCCAAAACTCACATCGATGCAGATGGAACTTCTTGTCCATGCTTTCCTGAACGATTTTGCCCGCGTGGCCACGTTCCAAATTACCAACTCGGTGGGACAACCGCGGATGACTTGGCTCGGCATCGACGAGGGACATCACGGCATTTCGCACGAGCCCGACACCAATACCGAAGCGGTTGCTAAACTAGTGAAAATCAACCGGTGGTACTGTGAGCAAGTGGCCGGTCTCGCGCGTCGGCTCGACGAAACACCTGAACCGGGTGGCGATGGGACCATGCTCGACCATACGACAATCGTCTGGACCAACGAGCTAGGCAAGGGCAATTCGCACACGCTCGACAACACGCCGTTCGTGATGGTCGGCGGCGGGCTTGGCTTCGAAATGGGCCGCTCCCTCAAAGTCGGCGGCGTGCCTCACAACCGACTTCTGATGGCTCTCGCCCACGGTTTCGGCCATCGCATTGAGACGTTCGGCAATCGGGACTTCTGTGGCGACGGTCCGCTGTTGCTGTGAACAAAGCACTCATCGATTGAGCCGCCTATTCAAATTGTCTGCGCGACTGCGTAAACTGGTCGCCTGACTGGCATAACAACTCTCACCATAATCGGAATACCAACGCATGGCCGCTTTCCCCGACGTCAAATCGATCGCTTACGAAGGCCCCAGTAGTCGCAATCCATTGGCGTTTCGCTACTACAATGCCGACGAATTGGTCGAAGGCAAGTCGATGCGTGAGCATCTGCGGTTCAGTGTCGTCTACTGGCACACCTTCCGTGGCACCGGCAGCGATCCTTTCGGTCCCGGCACGATGCAGCGTCCATGGGACGATGGCAGCGATTCGGTCGAGAATGCGCAGAACCGGGCTCGCGTGGCGTTTGAGTTCTTCGAGAAACTTGGTGCACCGTTCTACGCCTTTCACGACCGCGATGTTGCCCCCGAGGGGAGCACGCTGGCCGAGTCGCACAGGAATCTCGACGCCGTCGCGAAGGTGCTGGCCGAGGAGCAACAACGGACCGGCGTGAGGCTGCTGTGGGGAACGGCGAATCTGTTTTCGAATCCGCGTTATATGCACGGTGCGGCGACAAGCCCCAACGCCGAGGTATTCGCCTACGCTGCCGCCCAAGTGAAAAAGGCGCTGGAGGTAACCCACGAACTCGGCGGCGCAGGCTACGTCTTTTGGGGCGGCCGCGAAGGCTATCAGTGTCTCTGGAATACTGACATGAAGAGAGAGCAGGCCCACTTGGCGAGATTCCTGCACATGGCGGTCGACTACGCCAAGCAGATTGGCTTCAAGGGACAGTTCTACATCGAGCCAAAGCCGAAGGAGCCGACCAAGCATCAGTATGACAGCGACGCGGCCGCCTGTCTTAACTTTTTGCGCGAGCATGGACTCAAGGAGCATCTCAAGCTCAACCTCGAAACCAACCACGCGACGCTCGCCGGGCATACGATGCACCACGAACTTGAAGTGGCCGGAGCCGCCGGGGCACTCGGTTCGATCGACGCCAACACGGGTGACATGCTGCTCGGTTGGGATACTGACCAGTTTCCGACCGACATTTACCTCACTTCGCAGTGCATGTACTCGATTCTCAAGTGGGGTGGGCTCACCACCGGTGGTGTGAACTTCGACGCCAAGGTCCGCCGCGAAAGTTTTGAGCCAATCGACTTGTTCTACGCCCACATCGGCGGCATGGACGCTTTCGCGCGCGGCCTCAAAATCGCCGCCGAGATGCGCAAGGATGGCAAACTCGAAGAAATGCTCAGCGAGCGGTACGCCAGTTGGAACAGCACACTCGGCAAAGAGATCGATGCCGGTAAACATTCGTTCGCCACGCTCGAGGAGCTGATGCTCGCCAAGGGCGAAGCGGCTGCGAACGCGAGCGGTCGGCAGGAGTTGATCGAAAACTTCATCAATTGGTACTTGTGAGTCTGTCGACTTCGTCAGCCGCCCACGCCGGCAGTGGGGCTATAAATTCGATTTGTTCTCGCTCGATTGGGTGCTCGAATGCCAGTTTCCAGGCATGTAAACACATGGGCGGATCGTCGGCACCGAGCGACTGTTGGGCTGCCGTTTTGCCGATAGCTAACTACGTCGGATCACCGACGATTGGCAGTCCCGGTGTTTTCAGATTGACAAGCTCTCGCCACCACCAAGTGATTTTAGGCATTAGATGGTATAGAATGCTCCGATGGATTCGGTCTACCTCGAAACAACCGTGATCGGAAACATCGCTGGGCGGTTGCATCCCGATGCGAAGATTGCCGCGCGGCAACAAGTCACGCGGGAGTGGTGGACAACGGCTACGAACCGGTACGATCTCTACGTGTCGGAAATCACGATCGACGAGTGTGGCGATGGTGATCCCGATGCTGCCAAGGAACGTCTCGATCTCATCAGGAATATTGATCTAGTCGAAACGTCACCGGCGGCCGAAGAACTGGCCGAATTGTTGGTCGACCGGTTGGCCGTCCCGGCGTCGCAGCCGCGCGACGCGTTGCATATCGCCATCGCTACGGTGAATGCCGTAGAATTTATCGTAACCTGGAATTTCAAGCACATCCTGAACCCGCACCTTCAGACGAAGATCGCCAATACGTGTCGGGAAGCTGGTTATGATCCCCCAGTGATTTGCACACCGCAACAGCTTTTGGAGACTGAAGATGATTCCTCCTGACCCAACCGATGAGATTCGGGCAATCAAACGCAAGCTTGCTGCCGAATGTGACTTCGACATTCATCGCATCGCCGAGCAAGCGCGGCGCCGCCAGCGTGAGTCAGGGCGAAAAAGCGTGACCCTCCCGCCGCGTCCGCGAGCAGCCGCAAATACAGCGAACCAAACAATGCACTCGACCGAGATGGAAGGTCGGGATTCCGCGTGAAGTCAACGTCACTCGCGCGTATTGCGACGGGTGATCTCAGTCGTTCGACTGATGTACGTAGGAAAGCGGGCACAGTAGCGCGCCCGAAGTAGTCAACTTGACCGTTCATCGAATATGCAATCCAAGATGGACGGCTGCTCAGTGGCTAACACGCATCGCATGCGTCCATCTGTCAGGATACGACTGACGAGCAGCTCGTGTGGCTTCGCTCAACGTCTTGCCAAGAAAGTAGTCTCCGGAATCGGGGTCGATTGCTATGAACTCATCTACGTGTGCAGGCTCCAACACCGACAACAGATTTGTTGCGTAGATTTCTTCCGCCCTTTGCCCGAATTTGTCAACGTCTCGTTTTGCCAATGGTTCGCTCCCAAATGCCGAAAGTCACTTCAGTTTACACAACCGCGTGGTTCGACGGAAACGCCGCCTCAAACTCAACCAGAGTCCGACTCGTCGGGTGCTCGAATCCCAGTTTCCAGGCATGTAAACACATGGGCGGATCGTCAACGCCTAGCGATTGCGTCGCGGCGATTTGGCCGTCGGCGATGTATGTTGGATCGCCGACGATGGGGAAGCCCAGCGACCACAGGTGCAAGCGAATTTGATTCGTGCGGCCGGTGAGGGGTTGGGCTTCGACCAGCGAAGTTACATCGTCGTTTCGCGTTACGACGCGAAACTGAGTTTCCGCGGCCAACCCAGTGGGGTCGAGCACTCGCACACCGGCTTCGCCGGGGGAGGCTGCAATCGTGGCGGTGCAGGTGAACAGATCGTCGGACGGGTGACCGTGGACACGGGCGAGATAAGTTTTGGTAACGTTCCCTCGCTCGAACTGCGATTGCACCCGTTCGGCGAATCTCCGCGTGCGGCTAAATACGACCAAACCTGTTGTGTTCGCATCGAGGCGGTGGGCGGGCCTTAGTCGCTGGGGCAAGTAAATAGGCTCCAGCAACTTTGTCAGCGTGTTCTTGTTGAACCTGCCACAAGCGTGCATCGGTAGCGGGGCCGGTTTGTTGACCACGACCAGCGCCGCATCTTCGTACACAATTGTGATGTTAGCATTCACGGCCGGTTCGACGGTATCGGGCACGACATGTTCGTAGCACTCACCGGCGGCGACAACGCGATGTTCGCTCGCATTCTCTCCGGCGATTTGCACCCGTCCCGAACGCACACGTTCGGTCCATTGTTCAACCGATCGCGCTGGCACTGCTGCGCTCAAAAACTGGGCGAGCGGCAGACCTTCGAGCCGAGCCGGCACGTAAATCGGCCGACGGTTGTCGTAGGGCACACATCCCGGCAGCGGATTGCACAGCTCTCGCAGCCGCTCATGCCGAGTAGCGATCGTTGCCGCCATCTCTTCGTCGGTGCTGCGATAGCAATGGGGACACGATTCGCCCACGACATACAGCGATGATTGCTGGTCTTCGTCGTCGAGCACCGCCTGACACGCAAAGCACTGAGCCGCACCCGTCTCGCGGAGCGCTGCATCGACGGCGACTCGTTGGTCGAACACAAAGCAATCGCCACGAAAATGCCGATCGCCCACCGTCTCGAAGTATTTGAGAATACCACCGTCGAGCTTAA
>JBGSWC010000011.1:0-10044 GCA_041752635.1 Pirellulales bacterium
TCGCGTAAACGAGCCAGTCGATGTCCTGGGGATTGTCTCCCTGCGTGTACTTACGATGCTCGCTGAACTCGACCGAGAAGCCGTGGAACGGGCTGGCGTGCAAGCCTTGCAAGAAGCCCTTGACGATAAACTGCGCGCGCAAATCGAGCCGCTTGATTTGCTGGATGACTTCGGGTTTTAGGTATTTTTCGACGGGCACGTTGTTAGTTTACCACTGAGTCACGGAGGGCACAGAGAGGAAATATGATCAAGGGCACTTTCCGGCACGCTTCCACGACCGTATGAATGCGTCCGGAAAAGTCATGAGCCAACATTCTCTCCATCTCGCGTTTGTTGTGTATATTTCCCACCAACCATCGACATGCATTAAGAATAGGTCGTCGCAATCGGAAAGTAATGTCAGGAAATCTCCAGATAGAGTTCTGTTAGCGCTGACACCTCGCTCGAATGCGATGCTTGTCTGCACTAAGTGGCGATCGACGTCGACGCTCATTTGTGACGTGTAAAAATAGCTCCACTCATCAATCCTTATGTGACGGTAGAGATGCGGTACGAACAATCGACCAAAAGCTGTCGTGTCGTGGTTTTCGAATTCCGGAACTCTGATTGCCAGTTTCTCAACCAACTCGAAGTTGTTATCAGATGCATGTAGCCATCGTGATTCGATCGGCGATCCTTGCACGGATATCCACCAACACCATTCAGTCAATTCGCCGGCGATCGGATCGAGAATTTCATCAAATGAATAGCTTCCGACCACGACAATGGCAGATGGTCGCTGGACATCGCTGCACATCGCTCTCTGTGCCCTCAGTGACTCAGTGGTAAAATCCCGACCATGACTAGCATACTCTTTATCACCGGCACCGGCACAGAAGTTGGCAAGACCTATGTAGCTTCACAAATCGCCCAGCAGTTATTCGCGTCGGGCGTGCGGGTGGGTGTCTACAAGCCGGTGGCGAGCGGTTGCCGCATGGTCGAAGGCGAGTTGGTTTCGGATGACGCCGTCGCACTGTGGGAAGCGGCGGGACGTCCGCTATCGCTCGATGCGGTTTGTCCCCAGCGGTTTGCCGCGCCGCTGGCACCGAATGTGGCAGCAACCCAGGAAGGCAAGGCTGTCGATGTCGACTTGCTCATGCGAGGGGTCGACGTTTGGCGAGACGCGTGCGACCTGCTGCTGGTTGAGGGAGCCGGTGGGTTGATGTCGCCGCTGGCCGACGACTGCTTCAATGCCGACCTTGCCATTGATTTAAAATGTCCGATCATCATCGTCGCGGCGAATCGCTTGGGGATGATAAACGACACACTGCAAACGGCCATCACCGCCAGCGTCTATCGCGACGGACTCGACGTAGCGGGGGTTGTGCTGAATAACCTGAAGCGATCGACCGACGAGAGCATCAGCACCAATGCCGAGCAGCTTAAGCGTTATCTCGTCCCGCCACTGTTGGCGGAAGTGCCGTTTGGCGGCGAGTGTCCTGAGGTCGATTGGCGTAGACTTCTGTAGCCACCGTCGCCAGACGGTGGAAAGCCAATCGTTCCGCTTCCACGCTCTGGCAAGCGTGGCTACATCGTGTCGGGCAACTTCCCTTCGTCGAACGTGGCTTTCACATCGAGGGTGAAACCATCGAGCAATTTCGACGCAACTGTGTCACCCGGTCGACCGACGGAATGCTCGACGTAGGCATCGCTTTCGAGCGCGAGCACCTTGATGACTTCGAGTTGTGGGTCGACTATCCAGTATTCAGTGATTTTCGCCGCAGCGTAGTCAGCTACCTTTTGCTCGTAGTCTCGTTCGCGACTCCCCTCATCTTCGCTCACGACTTCGACGACGAGTTCGGCACCGTTTAAGTAGCGACTTTGTGAGCTGTCGTAGTTTTTGAACGAACGGTACACCACGTCGGGTTGTCGATACTTTTTTGAACCGGCGTAGACCCGCGTACCGGCAGTGGTGACGAAGCCCAATTTTCGCGTATCGACGAAATCGAACAACCGGCGATAAATGAGCCCCTGAATCATTTGGTGCAATAGAGTTGGCACGGGCAAGAACTCCACATGACCATTGGTGTATTCGATAAGACGGTTCGACCAATCGGTCAATTCGAGATACTCCGCCTCGTCCCAGTACCCCTGGTAGGGATAGAGTTCGGCGATCGCCCAAGTTAGCTCGGCACCCGTGTGTGGTCCCGAGTGCGGCAGTGATCCGGCAGACATGCTCTTGACTCCACGAATTTTCGATTCAACTCTCTGTATTATAGCAATGATGGTCGTCGCGGTTCAAAGAACTGCGTTTACACTACGCCTCCGCCACTGCCTCAACCGGCACGCGGCGCGATTCGGCCAGCGAGGTATCGATCGCCAGTCGCATCGTCACACTCCACCGGCCTTCTTCGTCGGCTTGCAGAATCCAGTGCGGAATCGCCACTACCGATTGATGCACCAACTCAAAGCCACCTTCGCTTTGGCTGACCGTCGCGATGGGATAGGTCCACAGCGATGTCGGCTGGTCGATCGTGAGATGGCAAGCGAGCCCAAGCCATTCGTCGGTGAGCGAGATGCCAGTGATGTCGTGGTGGTCGAGCTTCGTGCCAAGCTGGCCAAGCGGTTCGCCTTCGGTCGAAGTAAAGTAACGATCGTCGGCCCCCGAGGGCATGCCGGCAAAGTTCAACTCGACACCAAAATGCACAGGTCGATCAGTGGGAAGCCCTTCGAGACGATAGGCAATCTCCAGTTCGTCGCCACCCGAGGTAAGCGTGACACCCTTGGTGATTCTCACTTGATGTCCATCGACATGACCATCTCGCGAAAGCTGAAGTTGCATGCGATCGGGGTTGCGCCGCAGGCGAGCCTCATAGGCTCCCTCAACAAAGTCGCCTTGCTCGCGATATTCGTTGCGAACCACCGCGTGGGCGTCAACATCGAGGTCAAAGAAATGATCGATCAGCGACTTGCGAGCAAAAGTGTCGTAAACAACTTCTTGGTCGAGGTTTTCTTGCTTGAACACCACGCGGTCGTGAATGCTGGCGACATCGCCACCCGCGGCACTCGGACCAGCCAGCACTTTGCGATGATAAGCCTCGGGGCGGCGAGCAAGCGTCGCGAGCAAATTGTGGCAAATCGTGCGAACGTCGATCTCGTACAACCGACCGCCGGCATTTGGCTCGGCCAGCACCACCAACCGGTTCGTGGCGAGGCGGACTTCTTGTCGACCGTCGAGGTTATAGTCGGCCGCGTCGAGCTCGATCCAAGCGTCGCTCGTTTCCCAACCACGCCCTTCATACTCGTCCATCAAGTTGTCGGCCGCGATCAACTGATTAAACACAGCGTTACGTAAGTGCGGTAGATAGGTTCCGCCAAACGCGCCGTGCCAGTAGCTGCAATTGCACTGCCCGCGATAAAGGGCCGTTGTGGCGTGCTCGATCAGCTCGCCTTTGGCCCCCGATTTTTTCAGACCGTCGAGCCGCTGGCTGACCATCATCATGCGGGCATACATTTCGTTGGTCTCGGGATACTTCGCTTTGAAGTTTCTCCAGTAACCGCCCCGCACAAACGGCTTTACGGCATCCCATTCGTCCTTCGCTTCGAGCTCGTGGTGCAAGTCGTCGAACTGCACAAGCTGTTCGGCGGGGAGCGCCCATTCGGTCATCTCGCGGTAGCTCCCTTCGGGGATATAGATCTTGCCGAGCGGTGGCACGGCGGCGATCGCTTCGCTAGGAGTGGTGACCTTGAGCCACGAGCTGTTCGCCTCAAGCGCCTCGAAGAACCGCTCGAGCCAGCCGTTGTCGTAAACGTGTTGTTTGGTGTCGGGCCAAGTGCCGAACTTCTCGCCGTCGTCGCCGAAGACGACCACAGCACCAGGGCGTATCGACTGCACCTGCTTGAGATAGTCGATTGTCTCGTTGGGTTCGGCAAAGGGAATGGTATATCGCAGCTTCTCGCTACCAGGGAACACCGCCACCAGTCGGCCATCGTCTTCGGTGAGGTAGTATCCGTGCAGTTGGTCTTCGGTCCACCCGGCCGCTTTGAAATGAAAGTCGTCGAGCAGGGTATATTTGATGCCTGCGTCAGCGATGTCGCGGGCGAGTGACTGCTCCCACACTCGTTCGGGCATCCACATCCCTTTGACATCAGCCCCGAGACGATCGTTAAGCCACTCGGTGTACTGTTCGATTTGCCCCACCCGGTCACGCGATGGAATCATCGTCATGATCGGTTCAAAGTAAGGACCACCGACGATTTCGATGCGTCCCGCTTCGACCAGCCTAGCCAAACGATCGACGTACTCGGGATGGCGATCGGCGAGCCATTCCATCAGCGAACCACTCGTATGCAGCGCAATCGGTAGCGACTCGAACCGCTCATAGACGTCGAGAAACGGCAGGTAGCTGTCCTGGTAAGCTTGCTCGAAGACGCCATCGAAGTTGCCGATGGGCTGGTGGTTGTGCAGAATCAGAACAAGCCGCAGCGGTGGGGTCATAGTAGTCTCGCAAACACGCTAGAGTGGTTTCGGGGCCGGTCGACACGTTGCATTCGACAAAATCGCGGCAAAGCTAGCAACCGCGATGGTAGCCAAATCGGGAGTGATTCGTCTACGTGTGACAGCCACGATAACGTGTCTATTTTCCGACCACGTGTCGGTAGCACCGTCACCGGTGGCAGGGTTGCTAGCATTGCCGAGAGTCTTCTTAATCGGCAACCTCGACAACAATCGACAAACTTTCGCGCGCGAATCGCGTTGTGCGAATGATAACGCTCGCGCAGCGAACGCCTCAAAGCGGTCAGCTTTCAGCCGACAGCGTTCAGCCAATCGAGGGAGCGCAGCGACCGTCATTGCCGCCCACCTGGGAATGACGGCAAACGCTGCGGAATTTCGCAGGGCCTTACCTACGGCCACCGAAAAGTCGAAACCCGCTATTGCGATCGTCTTCACGCTGCGGCCCGTAGCCATCCTTGGTGGGCGACTTGCCCGATGCCGGTATGGCTGTGCGGGCGGCGATGGACGGTACGTCGCCGTCGTAGGGCTGAAACTTCCGTTCGTCGTACAGCACCAAGGCGTGCAGCCCGTGACACAGCGCCCCAGTGTCCCACTGGTGGTCGGCATTGCTGTAGAGAATATTCGTCAGATAGTTAACCGCCCTCACGGTTCGCCAGTAGTCGAGCTTCTCGTCGTCAAGCTGGTAGAGCATCCATTCGAGCGTGTGGCCGGTGGTGCGGATGCGACGGTCGAGGTCAGCTTCATCGCCCGGACCGCGGAACCACTCTGTGCTAAAGCTGCCATCAGAGTTCTGTAGCCGAAAACACAGGGCTTCGTACTGCGCCGTATATTCGGCTGCACGCTTAAATTCGCCATCGAGTGGCTCGCGGCGTTCGAGCCGTCGCCGAGCGGCGAGGCTCAGCCCGGCAAGCCGGTGTGTGCCACCACAAGCAGCACCCCGAATCGGCTGGTTCAACTCCTCGGCAATCAGGCGGTCGATCGACCATGGCTCGCCCCGATCGTTGAGCCACTTGGCATCGCTCGGTAGATAGTGCATCAGCGCGATGAGCTTGAACGTCAGTTCGTTGTCGGAGTAACAAGTCTTTTGTTCGCTGACAATCAGGTCTTCGATGGTGAACTCGCGACCACTAACGCGAATAGGATAGGTTCGTGTGACGTTACACTGTGCGAGCATCGCCAGGAACTGCCCCAAGTGGCCTTGGACGCCAACGCCATACTTGGCCCGCAATTCGCCCGCTTGGTTGACTTCGAGCAATTGGGTTTTTTTCGACCCGTTGTTGTAACAGAGCCAGCCAATGGCGGTGATTGGCTCGCCGCGCTCGCTCCCTTGCCGTACTTTGCTGTCGAGCCCATAGGCGAGCATCCCGTGCATCACTTCCCACGAGTCGTGTTGGCCCGAGTTGAGTGGCCGCCGATAGTAGTGCGCGAGCACAGTCCGCAGTTTGTTGCGCAGATAAATCTCGTTACGCGTCAGCGGTTTGAGCGGCTGCTTTTCGATGACCGGAGGCCGGGGGGGGCCGTCGCTTTCTTCGTCTGTCGCTCCCTGGTTGGGCACAGACGACTGGGTCGAAGGCGACGTCGACCTTTCCGGTATCGAAGCGGGTTCGCTCTCAGATGACTTGTTTAGCGGAACAGCCGTTAACTCGGGTTCTTTGGCGAGTGGTTTGAGGCCCGGCTGCGGAGAATTGCTGGCTAGTTTCGGCAGGGGTTCGGTTTCTGTCGTGGTTTCCGGATTGGCTGTGACCGGTTCTTTCGCGACCGACTCGGGTTGTGTCCTCGGGTTGGATGCCAGTTCCTTTGTCGTTTCCGCTGCCAATTTGTCGGCTTGCGAAAAAGCGTCGATCAAATCGTCGCCAGTGGGACTACGCCAAATGGGGGCGTACCCTGGCTCTTTGATATCCTGGTCGGGCCGCATCGCCAGTCGTGGTTCGTTAAGCACCGGACCACCGAATCGCTGGGCAAGACCATCGCGAACGTCAGCGGAGTTGTCGTCGCCTTCGATCGGCGTGATCGGCACGATCGGCTCGAGCCGAATCACGTGCCAGGGAATTTCGACTTCCTGTGGGCCGCCAAGTTCGATGCCCGCCAGCGTGGGGTTGAGTGCTGCGAGATCGTGTTGTGAGGGCGCTTCGCTAGCGACGGTCGGCGACACGACGAGCGCTGCCCACAGGCCCTCAGGCTCGGCCGAATCGGCCATGACCGAGTAGTCAAGCGACAACACAACACACGCAACAAGGCACACGCGACTAACAAACATAATTGAGATCGACCCCCCGAAAATCTCGACAAAGCGTGTGACACCCATCGACGAACAGCGTCCGTCGGTCGGCAACGGGCGACAATGCTAGCAGCCCTCTGGGGGGGACAGACCAAGCACAAGGCTCGGTTGGCTGCTAGCCGGCGCACCGCCACCGACAGCAAGAGGTATCGGGCAGTCAATTGGCGAAAATCCAACTCAACCAATTCGCTCAAGTCGATCGCGGGTGGGGGTTACCGAAATGGCAACCAATCGCGTGCACCCGACGCCACCGACACTTCCGCCGCTTCGCCTGTTGGCGTCTCGCCTTGGGCCACCTGCAACCATGTCTCGACGTTCGGTCCATAGTCTTTGCCAGTGATCGACTTCATTGCTTGCACGCCTGCGTATTGCATCGCCGGGTCGCTGTCAGAGAGCGCGGCTGTCAGCGCTCGCGCCGCTTCGGGCGACTTGAACTTGCCGAGTGCCGCTGTGGCCGCAAGTCTCACGTCGACATTGCTATCATCGGCGATCGTCTTCGCGAGCGGAGCAATCGACGAGGCATCGGCCCGATCACCCAGCTTTTCACAACAGGCTTGCCGCACCATGCTCTCGGTATCGTCCAGGCCAGCAATCAGAATCTGTTGCGAGAGCGGCACTGTGAATTCACTGACTGTCAATACGATCTGGCGGCGGATTAGCGGATCGGGGTCGACTTGAATCTGACTGGCGAGTTGCGTGACAAAGGCTTGCTGCTGAGGCGAATTAGTGCCATCGGCCCGGTTACCAATCTCGCGGATCGCATCGATCCGCATGTCGGGCGTGCGATAAGTCGTGCGGTCCTTGGCAACATAGAAATTGCCCGGCATATGCTCGGCGAGCCGGCAACCAGCGACCGCAACAATCAAACTAAGCGACAATAGGGCGAAGAGCGATTTCATGCCAAACGTGCCGATAAAGTGAGCGAACAAGACGAGACTCGAGCCCCCAGCAGTAGCACGCGAGGCGCGCAACCCCTGCCGATGGGGTGGCGGACGTTAGCAGGTCGGGCGGTTCGGTGGGAGAGCGAAAATTCGTCGAGTGAAAGTGTGCTAGCGTCGGCGTTCGCTATTCGATGCCGTCGGCAGTGTTGTCAGTCTGTCGAGCCGCGCAGCGGCGGACTTGGGTCGACTTGGCGATGAATGAAAAAATCGTCAGGGGGCGATTGGCTTCGCGGGTGCGAACAAATGGCGGGGGGAATTGGAGCGCCATGAAGCGATAAGCGCGTCGACAACTAAGCGTAGATCGATGAGGCCGTAGGAGTTTCGCAGGTCATCAAATTGACCGAGGTTGTGACAACCTCAGCGGCTTTGCGGAGCCCCGGAAAGTGCGCAGGAGTTTCACACTGAGCCAGCTTCGAACACAACTGTCAGGCGACCGTACGCTGGGCACGCGAGAACAGCAAATCTCCTCTTTCTACCTTCCTGCATGTATTCGCAAGTAGCTGAGCCTCCGCCACGGAGCACCCCTTGGAGTTCAAAGTGTCCCGAACCTCGATAGGGTTCGTATCCGATTTCACTTTCCCCTCCAGGCGGCGGAAGTTCCTGAAGTATTCCTACCGGTAGACTGTGAAAGTAGAATTCATATAGGTCGGGAGCTTGCTCCAAACTTTCTGCCATTTCCAAAAGTAGCTGTCGTTTCATCTCCGGCAAATCATCTGTATAGCCGAGACACATTGCGACAGCTTGCCTCCGAGCATTCTCGGTAGGTATATCTTGGTAGTGTACTGGCATCACCGCAGCCCACTCGTCGTCACTGTAGGCCCCGGCTGCAATCTTGCGAAGAAAGGCTGCCATTTGCGAGCGAGTCATTTGAAAGCCCTAGCTGACGTTGTTGCCCAATTGGGCTAGCCCACCATTCTCATTGGGCCGATTTTTCATTTGCGGCGTGTAGCTCGATCGTCAGGCATAACTCTTCTACTCGCCCCATGAAACAGGGAAGGTCGACGGAGTTTGTCCTAATGCCCAGCGGGATGACTCGGTCGCCCTCACGGACCACCTCCATCCTTCGCAATTGAACTACGTTATACTCTGGAATCAGCCGCGATAGTCGTAGCAGAAAATCACGCTTGCCGTCATCTACCGCAACTGCTTCGAATTCTATCTCAACTTCTGTCCGTCCCGTCACCGGGTCGCAAACTGTTGCCAATGGTACCTCACCGCACTTGTGGCAACGCCCCATTTCTATGTCGCCGTACCGCCAAACGGCACTAAGCGTCGACTCACATTGTGGGCATGTTCGACTCACGACTTATACTTAAACACACAACGTTTCAGGTGAAAGCGGCTGCAGATGGATTGCCACATTCCCGTAGTAGGGAATAACCGAACTACTAATATAGCAGATGGGCCAACCTGCTTCTGCTTCATCGGCTGAAGTAGATTTCTTCGAGCCACGTAACTAACGTCGGTGTGCCCAACCGCCATCGATTCGCTGACAGTCTTCGTGGCGTCGGTTGTGACAACCTCAGCGAGCTCGGCTAGACTGCGACACTAAAATTACCGAAGACGCAGGACTTGCGTGACATCAGCGCTACTAGCTGGTATCGTTTGGCTTACCACCATCGAATGCATGCATGTTAGGCTGCAAAGTTGCCGTCTAATGCGTGGTACACTAATCAGCCACTATCGCAAGTCGGACATACATGTGGGGTAGCCTAGGCTTATGGGACGGCAAGCGCCCTCGGTGTTCATCCTCGTTCCAGGGCCGTGGCGGGAACCGGCCGACGTAGTTGCCGGCCTCAACCATCACGGAGTAGAGGCATTCGTTCGCACAGACGCAGCGCTCGAGCCGGGGCAAATCGTCGTGGAAGTGATTTCAGATGCGAACCTAGGGGCAGCGTTCTCATGGGGGCGTCGAGGACCGCTGCCTGATGAACTAGTGCGCGAGGTTCAGCTCTGCGACAAGGCCGCTCTACTCGAAGTTGGGTGTAGGCTCGACCGAGAACCGCACTTGCTGGTTGGGCTCGGCCGCGCACTGCAGGCGGAAGGTGGCGTAGCTGTTCGTATGGAGGGATCCGGTGCAGCTTCAGCGTGGCAACCGTGGCTCGATCACCTCGAATCGGCAACACCGGCAGACATCTACGAGAGCGCAGTCTTAGTAGTGAAAGAAGATGATGGCACCTACTTCACTTGCGGAATGCACCAGTTTGACTTACCAGACTCGCAAATTGAAATGGAGGACGCTAGCGCCGCCATCGACTGGTTGGAGACATTCAATGTCTTCCAGTTGGCGGAATGTCCAGTTTTGGGGTCCGGTCATACTTTCAGCCCAA
>JBGSWC010000012.1:0-3300 GCA_041752635.1 Pirellulales bacterium
ATTGTCGAAGACAATCACTTTGTGTCCGGCGGCTATAAGTTGTTTGACAGTGTGAGAGCCGACGTAGCCGGCACCACCGGTGACTAAAATGTTCATGGTTGAAAGTGGAGTGTCGAGTGGCAGTAGGGGCGTTGGGTGGCGTTAGCCCCCGGAGACTTGGGGGAGCGATCAGCGAGAAAGGGATTAGCAAAACTCGTTGATAGCCTCGACGCCTACGATGGGGACTTGGCAGGAGTGGCCTTGGCAGATGTAGAGAGTGGGGGAGTTATTGAGTGCTGGGCGGTCCATGAGCAGTGCCGCGACGGGCGAAGCTGGGTTGTCGCTTTCGGAACTGACGTAAAGTCGGCGGGGGGTAAATCGTGCTTGCATCTTCGTTGCGAGGCTCATTGCATCGGGACCGACGATGACGCATTGCTCATTGGGACCGACGAGTAGGTCGGTGGCGATGAGCATTTGGCTCATGCCGTGGGGGATTTGTTGCATCAGTTCGGCCGACGCGCTAATGATGGTCTCGGCAGCATTTTGAAAGTCTTCGCGGCCGGTGAGCGTGCTGTGTTCAAGCATCACTTTCGCTGCGACGGCGTTTCCGCTGGGGGTGGCGTTGTCAGTGAAATTGCGATTACGGGTGAGCAGTTGCTCGTGGTCGGCGGCTGTGAAATAGAAGCCGGCCGATGTCGTGTCACCAAAGCGATTGAGAACGACATCCATCAACTCGCTGGCCGCTGTGATGTACCGTTCGTCGAACGTCGCTTGATAGAGGCTCACCAAACCATCCGCGAGCGAAGCGTAGTCGTCGAGATAACCGTTCAGCTTCGCTTGACCACCTTTCCAAGTGTGCAACAGTCGTCCGTCGCCGGTGCGAAGCTCGGCAAGCAAGAAGTCGGCGCACTTCTTGGCGGCATCGACATAGCGAGGATCGTCGAAAACGGCCCCCGCCGTCGCTAGCGCGGCGATGGCGAGACCATTCCAAGCCACCAGCACCTTATCATCGCGACCGGGGCGCGATCTTGTCTCGCGGGCTGCAAACAACTCGCAGCGGCACTCATCTAACTTCTGTTGCAGTTTCGCTTCGTCGCGTGCCCAAATCTTTGCGAGCTGGGCGATGCTTTTTGGCAGATGCAGTATCGAGCGGCCTTCGAAATTTCCCGAGTCGGTGACACCGTAAACCTTTGCGAACAATTCGGCACGCTGCTGTCCCAACACGGCGACGATTTCCGCAGGCGTCCACGTATAGAACAGCCCTTCGTGCCCTTCGCTGTCGGCATCTTCGGCACTGTAGAAACCACCCGACGGGTCGGTCATGTCGCGAAGAATGTAGTCAAGTGTCTCGCACGCGACCCCGCGATACGATGCCTCGCCAGTCGCTTGCCATGCTTCGGTGTAAACAGTTGCAAGCAGGGCGTTGTCGTACAGCATTTTCTCGAAATGGGGCACCAGCCACCGCTCGTCAACGCTGTAGCGGGCAAAGCCGCCACCGATGTGGTCGTAGATACCGCCAGCCGCCATGCGGTCGAGCGTGAGACGCACCATGGCGAGCCATTCGTCTTGTTCACTTCGCTTCCAAAGGCGCAGCAAATGGCCGAGTGCCATCGGGGCGGGAAACTTCGGGGCGTCGCCAAAACCGCCAAAGGTGCGGTCGAAGCTTCGCTCCAACGCGTGCCCGGCCGCGATCAACAGTCGGTCGTTTATGACGATTCCCGACGCATCGGTCGCTTCGATTCCTTCCCTGCTCACGCTCTTAAGTTGAGCAGTAATTTGCTCGGCACCCTTGAGACATTCGTTGCGTCGATTGTGAAATGCATCGAGCACAGCGGAGAGCACGCGCTCGAAGCCAGGCATGCCGCGGGCGTCCTGCGGCGGCCAATAGGTGCCGCCGTAAAACGGTCGCAAGTCAGGGAGCAGGAACATACTCATCGGCCAGCCACCGTGGCCGGTCATGATCTGCACGGCATTCATGTAAATCTGATCGATGTCGGGTCGCTCTTCGCGGTCGACTTTGATGCAGACAAAGTTGTCGTTGAGTGTTTTGGCAATGGCCTCGTTCTCGAAACTTTCGTGCTCCATCACATGACACCAGTGACAAGCCGAGTAGCCAATCGACAAGAAAATCGGCTTCTGCTCTTCGCGCGACCGCGCGAGCGCTTCCTCGCCCCACGGATACCAATCGACGGGATTGTCCTTGTGTTGCAGCAGGTAAGGGCTGGTTTCGTCGGCGAGTTTGTTGGACACGTCAGCTCCTTCGGAGCGGGGCGAGGATTTAGGCGTTTGGGGGCTGGGGAAAATCTGGAGTTGGTTTTCTTTGCTTATCCCCGGCCCCCGTCCCCTGCGGCTTAGCCGCTAGTCGATCCAGCCCCCGCCGAGCACGCGCGTGTCGTCGTAGCAGACGACTCCTTGGCCGGGGGAGATGGCGAATTGGGGGTTGGTGAAGGCGACGCTCAAGGTTTCGTCGGCGTGACGAGTGAGGGTTGCTTTGGCCGGGGCAGCATTATAGCGGATTTGGGCGAGGCAGTCGGTCGGCTCGTCAACTGGTATCTCAACGAGCCAGTTAGTGCGACTAGCAGTGAGCGCCCGGCGGTCGAGTTCGTGGCGGTCGCCGATCACGACGCGGTTGGTTTCGGCCTCGACGCGGACAACGAACTTGCGGTCTCCCAGCGCAACACCCAGTTTTTTGCGCTGGCCAACGGTGAAGCCCTCGATGCCGTCGTGCTGGCCGACGACTTCGCCGGCGGTGGTAACTATTTCGCCTGTCGTCTTGGCGTCGCCTTTTCGCGACTTTACGAATTGGTCGTAGCGGCCACTGGTTACGAAGCAGATTTCCTGGCTGTCTTTCTTCTCAGCGATGTTGAGCCCGACACCAGCCGCCATTTCGCGGATCGCGGGTTTCTCGTAGTCTCCGACGGGCAGCAGCATCCGGTCGAGCAACCGTCGCTCGATGCCGAACAAGACGTAAGATTGATCTTTGTTGTCGTCGCTGCCGCGATGAAGCTGTTTTCCGTCTGGCCCGTCCAGCAAGCGGGCGTAATGACCCGTCGCGACCCACTCGGCATCGACTGAGTCGGCGTAGTCGAACAATTTGCCAAACTTGATCCAGTTGTTGCACTGCACGCAGGGGTTCGGCGTCCGGCCGGCGAGGTACTCGTCGGCAAAATAGTCCATGATCCGACCGAATTCTTGTTGCAAGTCAAGCGCATAGAAGGGAATCGCCAGCCGATCAGCGACCCGGCGGGCGTCGTCAGCATCCGAGGCCGTGCAGCACCCCTGCTTGTGGTCGAGTCGCCCAACGACCGGCAGCCGCCGGTC
>JBGSWC010000013.1:0-14924 GCA_041752635.1 Pirellulales bacterium
TTCTAGACTCTTACACCTTCTCTTTGGTGGCCTCTTTGGTGGCCTTGGCTTTCGCCGCTTTCTTTTCGCGTTTCTTTTGTTCGACAGGAATCGGTCCCGGTACGACAACCGCTTCGCCACCGCTCTTCTCGATTTTATCGAGCGCCGACTTGCTGAATTGGTGACCGTAAATCTTGAACTTCTTGGTCAGGTCGCCGTTGCCGAGCACTTTGAGGATATCGTAGCGCCCTTTCGAGACGTTCTTCTTCGCCAACAGCTCGAGCGTCACCTCGGTGCCGGCGTCGAACGCCTTTTCGATTTCGCCAACGTTGACAACCACCACCTTCTTGGCAAAGCGGTTATTGAATCCGCGCTTCGGCACACGGGCGATCACTGGTGTCGTGCCACCTTGGAAGGTGGGACGATTTGTCCAGCCTGCCAACTGGCCTTGGCCCTTGTGACCACGACCCGATGTTTTGCCGTGACCAGAACCTGGTCCGCGACCGACGCGTTGCCGCTTCTTATTTGTATGTACGCCACGATGGACGTCGTCGATAATCATGACAAGCTAACTCCTCGTAGGCGTTCGACTTCCATTTGAGGTCGCAACTCGCCCAGTGCTTTAATGGTCGCTTTGACAAGCGAAACCGGATTATTCGAGCCGAAGCTCTTGGTCAAAATGTCGTGGATGCCGGCCGCTTCGCAAACGGCACGCACCGCCGCGCCAGCGATCACACCCGTACCAGGCGAAGCCGGCACCAACACCACCTTAGCCGCACCGAAGGTGGCTTTGATTTGGTGGGGAATCGTGCTCCCTTCCATCGACACGCTTGTCATATTGCGCATGGCCTCTTTGCGTGCCTTCTCGACACTCGGCGGCACTTCGTTGGCCTTGCCATAGCCCCAACCGACACGCCCCTGTTGGTCACCCCTGACGACCATCGCAGCAAAGCTGAAACGACGACCCCCTTTGACCACAGCGGCACACCGCTTGATCTTGACGACGTATTCAGTCAACTCGCCCTGTTGCCGATCTTCTTTTACTTTAGCCACTATCGATGCTCGCTTGATTGGTCTTGCAAAATCAATTTCAGTATGAATGGCTCTAAAATTCGAGGCCACCTGCGCGGGCCGCGTCGGCCAGCGCGGCGACACGACCATGGTATTTGTAAGGTCCGCGATCGAAACACACGGCCTTTACGCCGGCGGCTGTGGCTCGCTCGGCAATCGCTTTGCCAATGGCTTCGGCTGCTGCTTTGTTGCCGCCGTTCGTGATTGACTTCGCGAGCCCTTTGTCGAGGCTCGAAGCGCTAGCAAGTGTCTTGCCTGCCTCATCGTCGATCAATTGAACGCTAATGTTCTTTAGCGTGCGGGTGACACACAACCGAGGCCGCTCGGCCGAACCACGCACGCGCTTGCGAACGCGAAACTTCCGTCGCGTGCGTTGGCGATTAATGGCTTTGCTATGTTCCATAATGACGTTCCATGACTCGATTTTCAAAGCGACCGTGTGGTCCGACTTTGGCTAGTTGTTATTTACCCGCCGTCTTGCCCGCCTTGCGTCGCACCTGTTCGCCTTCATAGCGAATGCCTTTGCCCTTGTAAGGCTCAGGCTTACGAACGGCTCGCACCTCAGCGGCAAACTGTCCTACCTTTTGCTTATCGGTTCCCTTGATGACGATGTGTGTCTGGTCGGGGCACTTCACATCGAGTTCTTGGGGGATCTTCTTTTCTATTTCGTTGGCGAAACCGACACGCAATTGCAGGACGTCGCCCGCAATCGCTCCAAGATAACCAACTCCATGGATTTCGAGCTTCTTCTCGTAGCCTTTGGTCACACCCTCGATCATATTGTTGATCAGCGAGCGAGTCAGGCCATGATAAGCGCGGATTTCGCGGTCATCGGTCGATCGCGAACAAACGATTTCTTTGCCATCTTCCGAAAGTTCGACCTTGATTTCGGGCCGATGCTCGATAGCGAGTTTACCAAGCGAGCCTTCGACAGAAACTTTGCCGCCGCCGAGGTCGACTTTCACGCCATCGGGAATGACGACAGGTTTTTTTCCAATTCGCGACATGACTTCAGTCTCGATCGATCTCTAATCTTGGTTTGATTTACGTCCGCTTACCACAATGCGCCCAGCTACCATAATTCACACAGCACTTCGCCACCCAGCTTGCGCTGCCGGGCTTCGCGATCACTAATCACACCACGGCTGGTGCTGATGACCGAAATGCCCATGCCACTCAAAACGGGGCGTAGGTTTGTCGCCCGAGCGTAAACACGTCGACCTGGTTTGCTCACACGCTTGATGTGACGAATCACACGCTCGCCGTTGGGGCCATATTTAAGATCGAGGTGCAGTTGCGGCGCTGGGGCCGATTCTTCTTGCTCTTCGCGCCAATCCCAAATGTAACCTTCGCGTTTCAGGACTTCGGCAAGACCTCGCTTAACTTTGGACACCGGCATAGTCACAGACGGGTGCTCGACGCGCACGGCGTTGCGGATGCGGGTGAGCATGTCGGCGATCGGGTCGGTCATCATCGCGTCATCGACTCCTGGCTGAACCAGTCGTTGCCACCCGAGGGGACGGGCGGGCGTTTGTGCTGGGAAAAACTCTGTTAGTTGAACTTAAGTAAGGGGGCTGTCTTCGCCGCTACCAACTCGCTTTGCGAACTCCGGGAATCACTCCCTTGTCGGCCAACTGACGAAAACAAATGCGGCAAATACCGAATTTGCGATACACAGCACGAGGACGGCCACAAATCTTGCAGCGATTCTCGCGCCGGCTCGAGAACTTCGGTTCGCGTTCGGCTTTGGCGATCTTTGATTTACTGGCCACGTGTGGGTATTTCCAAAATGTTCTTAAGGAGTAAAAGCGGGGGGGAATCTCTTATTGCTCTTCGTCGGGACGACGGAACGGAAATCCAAATCCCTTGAGCAACTCGCGACTTTCGTCATTCGAGCCGCCGGTGCAACAAATGGCAATGTTCATCCCCTGAGGTCGGACGTATTTGTCGGGGTTCAATTCGGGAAACACCAACTGCTCGTTTAGGCCAAGGCTGTAGTTTCCCTTGCCGTCAAAGGCGTTTTCTTTGCAGCCGCGAAAGTCGCGGACTCGTGGCAGTGCCAGCGAAATCAACCGGTCGAGGAACTCATACATCCTCGCGCCTCGAATCGTCACCTTTGCACCAATTGGCATGCCTTCGCGAAGCCGGAAGGCAGCGACGCTCTTGCGGGCCTTGCAGGACACGGCTTTTTGGCCGCTGATTTCGGTCAGCACATTGACGGCTTCTTCGACATGTTTTTTGTCGGAGATCGCACTACCAACACCCATGCTCAGGACGATCTTTTCCAGCTTAGGCAAAGCGTGGGGATTCGAACGACCGAGCGACTGCTGGAGCGCAGGAAGGATCTCTTCCTGGTATCGCTGCTGTAATCGGGGAACTGTGGCGGTGGACATGACTGTGGTAAACTGGTTGGTTGTTGTTTTTTCGCTGCTACTGCTTTACTGATTCACTGTTTTACTGAGGCGGCTACTTTTTTGCCGCCACGACTTTCTTGGCGCGACTAGCCTTTGCCGGGGCAATCTGTCCGGCACTGCTACCGCACTTCTTGCAAAATCGTTCTTTGCTGCCGTCGTCGCCGAAGCGAACCCCTAGCCGTACTCCCTTGCTGCAGCTTGTGCAGTAATAGAGAACGTTCGACGCCGCGATCGGCATTTCACGACTGAGCCGTCCACCTTGGGGGTACTTTGGGCTACGACGCACGTGCTTGCGTACCAGAGCCACGCCCTCGACCACGACCTTATCGGCCTCGCGATCGACTCGCAGCACTCGCTTTGCATGAGTGGTGTCACGCGAGTTGCCCGCGATTACCACGACATCGTCACCAACTTTTACCAACATGGTCGCTATCCTGGCCGTAATCCTGAAAGGGCAAGCCGAGGCTTGCATACTTCACTTGCTGTTTTCGCTACACAACTTCGTTGGCGAGGCTGACGATCTTCATGAACTTGCGTTCGCGAAGTTCGCGAGCGACTGCACCGAAGATGCGTGTCCCGCGTGGGTTGCCATCTTTGTCGACGATGACGACGGCGTTCGTGTCGAATCGAACGTAGCTTCCATCGGCACGTCGCGTGGGGTGGCGTTGTCGGACGATCACCGCTCGCACGACCGCTTTTTTCTTCACGTCGCTACCGGGAATGACGCTCTTGACGCTACAAACGATGATGTCGCCCACAAAGGCGAACCGCCGACGCGAGCCGCCGAGCACCTTGATGCACATCACCTCTTTAGCACCAGTGTTGTCGGCGACGTTCAGTCTCGATTGCATTTGGATCATTGTTTTTCAGTCTCACTGCTTCGCTCTGCTAGGCGAAGTACCGCACTGCTTAGTTTGTATTGTTTTAGTTTGTATTGTTGATTGCTAAAAGCTACAGCTTTTCAGACGCTTCGTGCTCGGCTTTCTGGGCGGCACGCAGTGCCGCAAGGTCGACGATTTGGCTCTTCGAAACGACGCGAAGCAGTTCCCATCGCTTCAGTCGACTCTTTGGCGGGCACTCGATGATTTCAACGGTGTCGCCTTCGTGCGACTCGTTCGCTTCGTCGTGAACGTGGCACACGGTGCGACGACCAATGAACTTGCCGTACTTCGGGTGACGAACCGAGCGGGCGACTTCGACACGACGCGACTTGTCGCATTTGTCGCTTGTGACCACACCAATGACCTGCTTCTTTGCCATGTCGTTTACTTACGCTACTAAAACTTACTATCGGGTGAATGTTGCTAGAGACGATTTGCTTCCTGCCTAAGCGGTCGCGACCTCAGTTGTCTTCTTCTCCGACTTCATCGCTCGCTGAGTTTGAATCGTCTTGACCCGAGCGATCAAGCGACGATTGCGACGAATTTCGGTGGGGGCGTCGAGTCGCTCGGTCTGCTGTTGGATACGAAACCGAAACAGGTTCTCGGCTGCCTCCTTGACGGTCAGTTCGAGTTGCTCGTCGCTCATCTGACGAAGATCGTCGGTCGTTGTCATTGATCTAACCCTTCTTGCCACCGCTCGGGGCTTATGTCGTTTGTCGCTTTATCATCCGCACACGGACAGGCATTTTGTGGGCCAGTCGCGCGAACGTCATTTTTGCCTGTTGTTCGGTGACACCCGCCACCTCATACAGCACCGTACCAGGCTTCACGACTGCTGCCCAATAATCGGGCTCGCCCTTTCCCTTACCCATGCGGGTTTCGAGCGGGATCGAGGTCACCGACTTGTCGGGGAACACGCGAATGTAAAGCTTGCCTTCGCCGCGGATGTACTGCTGCGCAGCAATACGACCGGCTTCAATTGTCGCAGCACTTACCCAGCCACCTTCAGTCGATTGCAGGCCGAACTCGCCGAACACCACAGTGTTACCGCGAGTCGCGTTACCTTTTATACGACCTCTTTGGCTTTTTCGGTGCTTGACCCTCTTGGGCATCAGCGCCATCTTTACCTTCCTCGTGCATACCTTGGTTAATCCAAACTTGAACGCCTATGTGCCCTTGGGGGGTCATGGCTTCCACAAATCCGTAGTCGATCATCGCGCGGATCGTGCTCAACGGCATCGAACCGGCAATTTGCTTCTCGCAGCGGGCCATCTCGGCACCGCCGAGTCGACCCGATAATTGAATCTTAACCCCCTTCGCACCAGCTTCCATCGATTGCTCGATAGCGCGCTTGATTGTGCGACGGAAGCTCGCTCGTTTCGACAGTTGCTCGGCGATGTCTTCGGCCACAAGATGTGCTTGCAGTTCGGGGCGATTGATTTCTTCGATCTTGATGTTGATGCGTCGCCCAACCAAGTTTTGCAGCTCGTCTTGCAACTGTTCGACCTGTTGACCTTTGCGACCAATCAAAATTCCCGGCCGGGCTGCATGCAACACAACCTTTACTTCGTCGCGGGTTCGTTCGATTTCAATCTTCGGAATGCCTGCGAACTTATACTTCTTCGTGACGTAGTCGCGAATCTTCTTGTCTTCGAGCAACAACTCCGCAAACTCACGCTTCGAGGCGTACCACCGACTTTTCCAGTCGAGAGTAATGCCAGTTCGCATGCCGATTGGATTGACTTTTTGTCCCATGTCGCGAAAGCTCCGGGCGATCTATCGCCCTAGTTGGAATTCGTTACTGCTGTGTTGTGTTCGGTCTAATCTACGGCCACGACGATGTGGGCGAATCGCTTCTTAATCACGTGGGCCATCCCGCGTGCCCGAGGGCGAAGCCGCTTGAACATCGGTCCGCCATCGATCCGTGCTTCGACAACTTTGAGCCCACCAAGATTGGGTGCACCCCGATCTTCGGCGTTTGCCAAAGCACTTTTGATAACCTTTTCGAGCATCCGTGCGCCTCGATGTGGCTGAAATCTCAGCACAGCGAGCGCTTCGTCGACGCGGCGACCACGCACCAAGTCGGCCAACGGACGAACCTTGGTGGCACTGATGCGGGCGAATTTGTGTGTTGCTTGGTATGCCATAATCGTTACTTCTTGCCCTTGCCGCCGTGACCGCGGAAACTGCGGGTCGGGGCGAACTCACCCAGTTTGTGTCCGACCATGTCTTCGGTGACGAACACTTTGAGGTGCTGTTTACCGTTGTGAACCATAAAGGTGTGACCAACGAACTCGGGGATGATCGTGCAGGCGCGAGCCCAGGTCGTGATCGGCTCCTTGCGATTCGCGTCGTTCAGTTTCTCGACCTTGCCGTAAACCTTGGGGTCGACAAACGGGCCTTTTTTTAACGATCGTCCCATACTTGTTGCTTTCTCGCCCCGGTCCAGTGCTGTTGGCAGGCAACCGGGTACTCTTTGCCTTACTGTGATTAATTGGTCGTGACTATTTGGTTATCAATTTTTGCACACCATAACGACGACTCTTACGCCGCCGTACGATGGCGTTGTTCGATGGCTTGCGACGTTGCCGCGTTGCGCCACCCTTGGCACTCTTCCCCTGGGGGCTGACCGGATGGCGACCTCCCTTGGTGCGACCTTCGCCACCACCGTGCGGGTGGTCGATTGGGTTCATCGCGGTGCCGCGAACGTGAGGACGACGACCGAGCCAACGACTACGACCCGCTTTGCCCAGCACAATCGCATTGTGATCGGCATTGCTCGTCGACCCGATGGTGGCCCGACAGGCGCTGGGGATACGGCGGATTTCGCCACTTGGCAGCGATATTTGCGCCCAGTTGGCTTCGCGTGCCATCAGCGTGGCACTCGTGCCAGCACTGCGGCAAAGCACTCCGCCACGACCCGACTGCAACTCGACGTTGTGAACCACGGTCGCCAACGGAATTTTCGACAACGGCAAGCAGTTGCCCACCTTTGGCTCGGCTTCGCTGCCACTCATGACAGTATCACCCGCTTGCAAACCGGCAGGGGCAATGATGTAACGCTTTTCGCCATCAATGTAATGCAGCAGCGCGATGCGGGCCGAGCGATTCGGGTCATACTGAATCGAATCGACCTTAGCAGCAACGCCATCTTTATTGCGGCGGAAGTCGATCAGGCGATACCGTTGCTTGTGACCACCACCACGGTGCCGAGCGGTAATCTTGCCCTGGTTGTTGCGACCACCCGTCTTGCGCTGGGGACGCAGCAAACTCTTCTCGGGCTTGGCTCCGGGAGTCAGCTCGGCAAAGTCGCTCACCGACGCATTGCGGCGTCCGGCTGAGGTCGGTTTGTATTTTCTAATTCCCATGATCGGCTTCGTTTTTCTGCTGGCAGCTTATCTGTAACCGTATTGCTGTTTAGAACAAGTCAATGCGATGTTCGTCGTCGAGTGTCACGATCGCCTTCTTCCAGTCGGCGGTGCGACCGGCACGAAACTTAGTGCGACGGGGCTTTCCCTTGCGGTTTTGCGTCGCCACTTTCACAACCTTCACGTCGAACAGGTGCTCGACCGCAGCGGCTACGTCAGCTTTCGTCGCCAAACGATTCACCTCAAAAGCGTAGGCATTGTGCCGCGTGCTGCGGTGCATTCCCTTTTCGGTCACGAGCGGACGCAGCAGCACTTGGTGCGGCTCGAGCTTCAGACTCGTGGTGACTGGTACGTGCTTTGGCATGAATCTACTCGCTATCTCGCTTGTTCTACTCGTCTTGTTCGCTCGTCGAACCATTACCCGAGGCGCGCTGCTTGAGTTGGTCGAGCGCTCCCTTGGTTACTAGCAACATCTTGGCCGACAATACGTTAAGAGCGTTCAATTCGTGAGCGGGAGACACCGAAACGCGGTCGATGTTGCGGCCACTCTTGTAAACATTCACGTCGTAGCCATCGGTGGCGATCAGCAACGACTGCCCCGTGCAGCCGAGCACTTTGAGCACATGAGCCATGTCACGGGTCTTTGGCGACTCGAATTTCAACTCGTCGATGATCACCAACTCGTCGTCGACCAACTTCGACGCAATCGCCATTCGGGTCGCGAGCTGCAGTGCCTTGCGTGGCATCCGCCAGCCGTAGTCGCGGGTGCGACGCGCGAAAATATGACCACCACCCCGGCGGATACCACTTCGCTTCGAACCAGCACGGGCGTTGCCCGTACCCTTTTGGCGGTACATTTTTTTAGTCGAACCGGCGACGTCGGCACGCGACTTGGTTTGGTGTGAACCTTGCCGCGCGTTGGCTTGATACATCACCACCGCGTCGTGCAGCAGTTGCTTGTTGATCTCGGGCGCAAAATCGGTGGCTTCGACATTGTAGGTGCCGACCTTATTGCCTTTGCGATCGTGGATTGTCAGTTTTGGCATAGGTTTCGTTCCCGCTGCTGAGGCAGCCAGCGCAAATAAATTAGCGAAGGTGATTGGCCTGACGGACGATCACATAGCCGCCATTCGGACCCGGCACACCACCTCGAACTAACAGCAGGTTATTCTCGGCATCGACGCCGACCAGCTTTTGGTTGCGAACGGTTGTCTTAACGTTGCCGTACTGGCCCGGCATGTGAGTCCCCTTGAACACGCGACTCGGAAAGGCACTGCAGCCGGTGCCGCCGAGGTGGCGATGACACTTCTTCACGCCGTGCGTGGCCCGCTGGCCCGAAAAGTTGTGCCGACGCATCGCTCCCGAGAAGCCACGCCCCTTGCTTGTGGCGGTCACATCGACCCGCGACACATCGCCAAAGAGGTCGACCTTTATTTCCGACCCGACACTGAGGTCGCCCGGCTCGCCACGGAACTCACGAACGAAACGCTGCGGTTCGCAGCCAGCTTTCTTGCGGAGTTCTACCCCGGCAGCGGTACGCGACTTCGATCGCTTGCTATCGAGCTTGGCGACATGCCCACGCTCCGAGCGAGAGGCAAGTCGACGGGGCTTGGTGCCGAAGCCAACTTGCACAGCAGAGTAACCATCGACTTCGGGAGTGCGAATTTGTAGCACATTGCACGGTCCAGCCTCAATGACCGTCACCGGCACCACATGGCCATCTTCGTCAAATACTTGTGTCATCCCGACCTTCCGGCCGAGCAATCCGACAGCCATGGTGGCTCACCCTTGTCTAGTTACTCGTTTGTCGCCAGGGAGACACGCGAACCAATGGTTCCCGGCTTGCCCCAACGATTTCCGCGCATGATTAGTTATTAGTAGTCAATTATTGGTTATCAGTTGGTCGTTGCTTTGATCTTGATGTCGACACCCGCCGGCAAGCTCAGCTTATTAAGGGCTTCGATTGTCTTGGCGGTTGCTTGAGCGATATCGATGAGTCGCTTGTGCGTGCGAATCTCGAATTGTTGCCGCGATTTCTTGTCAACGTGCGGTCCACGAAGCACCGTGTAGCGCTCGATGCGAGTGGGCAACGGAATCGGCCCATGCACGACCGAATTGGTCCGCTTAGCGGTGTCGACAATCTCGGCTGCGCTCTGATCGAGCACCGCGTGATCGTACGCTTCCATTCGAATTCGGATGATTTCCTGAGTAGCCGCCACGTGTGCGATTCCCTATTTACCAGTCAACAATGTCGGTGCAAGGACAATCCGAGCAAGACAACTAGATTTCAAACATCAAATTCTGAACATCACAGTTCGTCCCCCAGCGTTTTTGGGGAATCGGTGAGAATACTGCCGATCGGCAAATGTGTCAACGGGCGGGAGGCGAAGTTTTCGCGAAATGGTTCTTACCTGCCAACCCAAGGCCTAACGGCCTCGGCTCTCGGCTCATGCTGTGAATCAGCCGGGGCCGCGAATTGGTCGTTTGCCGCAGTGCTTTGCGGTTTCAAGTTGAGCACCAGGGTTGCGGCAGGCTACAATCTGCGTATTCGAGTGCTCTGCGATTGACGCGAGTGCGGAAGCTGGGTGTCCCTGTTGGTTCCTGTTGGTTCCAGTTTTGGCGGAAGAAACTTTGAGAAAGCTGGATGTCCCCCGGTACCCCCCGATCAATACGTACTTGAGCATCTGTAGTCCCCCTTAAGTTCATTGCCGATAAACACGATTGATTGAACCGCGGCCTGCGAACGCCACTGCGCCAATTAGCAGTAAGCCCCACACGGCGAATGACTCTGCCTCGGGTACGACGTAGGCTCCCGTAGAAAAAGTGAATTCTGCAAAATTCTGTGACGCGCCAGTCCACACGTCGCGATAGAATCCGTCGACCTCTGCGTCAACATACCATGACGCAGTAACGCGGTAATGCCCCACGTCGAAGGTCATATCCGATTGTAACTGCGAGGTGCTCGAGTAAATTGCTGTTGATGTACTCACGTTGGTTATCTGGTAGGTCGCCAAAGCCGTGTCGGCTTGGCTATGGTTGTCAATCCACGCCAGTAGTACGTCCGCAGCAGCAGGCTCGTGGTGCACGACGAATTCAAAAGCCAGATTGGTCTCTGTGACGATCTTCGCATGAGGCTCGTAGGTGGATTGATCGTCAGCCGGGTAACGCCAATCTTCATAGTTGTTATAGGAGGTACCAGAAGAGGTGATCGCGTACCCATTAGGAACTTCGGAATGTGTCAAGTTCTGGACGGCGCTTGCATAAACCAGAATAAACTCACTTGGATCGCCCTTGAACAATTCAACTGCGGAAGCCGAATAGAAGGGGGCGGAGCTGCTTTGATCGGAGTGCGACTTGATTACTCCATCCAATTCGACATAGGCGTAGGTGCTAACGTTCCCGGAAACAAATTGGATACTCCCTTCGGCCGCAGAGCAGTGCCACAAGAACGCCCACAAAAACAACGCATGAGCTGCGTATCGCATCTTTCACCCCCTCAAGTTAATTGACGACAGAATGTCTGGCTGAAGCCACGGCCCGCCATCGTATCGCCTAGACGAGCGGATAGCAAGTTTTTGTAGCGGCGCCGGCGCAGGGTGAACAGGGACACCGAAAGCGCCGGGCTAAACCGGTTTGGAGTCAGGAATGAAAGAGTCCGACGAGAAAGACCTAGCCAGTCATCTCGGCCTCGACCCGTACGCTGACCACGGTAACGTGGTGGGTGTAGCATCGGCAAGAGGTACAGATAGGCCCAGCTATCGAGCTCCGAAATCAGAACTTCCGTGTGCCGACACTGTGGTGTCTGTGGAAGGCAATACGCGGCGCTGCGCTTTGGCAAGCAGCGTCACGGCACGGCGGAGTCGTAGAACCTGAGCATGTCTGGAAACTCCAAACGCGAGAACCGGGAGATCCCATCGGTTTCCGACAGAGTGTCGGAACGGCCCGCGAACCTCTCCGAGGGTAAGGCGAGCACGCACGCCGATGGGAAGTCAGATGGGTCCGTAGTACCAACGACACGGGCGAACAACGAGGGAACTGAACCCTCCGCGGAGTCCGTCGAGGAAAGGGACCCAGCCAAGAGGAACGCCAACCAGACCGATTTACCCCGCGCCCCGAAGCGGATCAAGCGTCAATCACTCGGCCTGGCAGGCGTGCGCGAAACGGCTCGTACGCAGCGTGAACTCCGGTTCACGTCGCTACTGCACCACGTCAATCAAGACTGTCTGACCCAAGCTTTCTTTCATTTGAAGAAGACGGCAGCCGTCGGCGTTGACGGGGTAACGTGGCACGAATACGAGCAAGACCTGGAGGCCCGCATTGCGGACCTGCATGGTCGAGTTCATCGGGGAGCCTACCGAGCGAAGCCTTCTCGCAGAGTCTACATACCCAAACCGGATGGTCGCCAACGGCCACTCGGCATCGCGTCGCTCGAGGACAAGATTGTCCAACAAGCGGTGCTGTGGGTATTGCAGAGCATCTACGAACAGGACTTTCTCGGTTTCAGCTACGGCTTTCGGCCCGGACGAAGCTGCCACCAAGCGCTCGATGCGCTGAGTGTCGGTCTCTCCGGCAAACGAGTGAACTGGGTACTCGATGCCGATATCGAAGGCTTCTTCGACGCCATCGACCACGAGTGGTTGATTAAGTTCTTAGAGCATCGAATCGGTGACAATCGCGTTCTTCGTTTGATCCGCAAGTGGCTTCGTGCCGGGATCAGTGAAGAAGGCGAGTGGTCCGAGACGAAAGTCGGCACGCCCCAAGGGGCGGTGATTTCACCGCTCTTGGCGAATGTGTTTCTGCACTATGTCTTTGACCTCTGGATCGAGTGGTGGAGGAAGAACCAAGCTCGTGGCGACGTTGTTGTCGTCCGCTACGCGGACGACTTCGTGATTGGCTTTGAGCACCGGAAGTCAGCAAAGGTGTCAGGAACCTTTCTTCTGCCTTGTGTGTCACTCAGCCACCATTATTGAGCAGCGCCGTTCGCTTTTCCACCATATCGGCCAAAAATCGTTGTAGAAATCGGCCACGCGGTAGCTTACATTCGGGGGTGCATGGTGGCGCTGTTTGCGTGAGAGATTGTGGCATTAAACATGTGACGGACGGTGGTAAGATGACTGGGAAAGCGATGAATTTTGAGCGCCGGAAACTGACAACAATGAACTTAAAATCCGCGATTTTTGCACTTATCGAATTCGTTTGGGCCTATGAATCGAGGAGTTTCGCGACACGAGCGGGTGCAAAAGTCGCCGACTTTTGCACCTCGATCGAATTGTTGACCGCGCGACTTAATTCGGGGGCCACGGGCGAAGGCGAGAATCTAAATCAGACGGAATCGATCCATTGAGGGAACGCAGTACAACCGGGTCCGACAATTCGAGTGCTGAGTTGGCGCTACTGCGAGCTTTGCGCGGGTGGTTAGCGAACGCTCTAGATTCCCGCATGTGCGGGAATGACGGAGGGGGCGGGAATGACGCGGGGGCGTGCTTTGCGTGGGAGCTTGACGTATCACCACCCCCCATCCATTCCGCATTCCGAAATCCGCATTCCGCAGTCCCCAAACGGGTTTTGTCCAAAATGTCACCAACTGGTCGGTCAAAACCCAGGTACGAAATTCACTGGCGATGTGCGAAATCGACTGGAGAACAAGGGTGGTTTGCACTTCTGTGGTGAGACATAAGTCGGGGTTTTGTCCCCTCCAATCGTGTTGGCCATTTCGGGGACAAAACGGTCGGAACTTTTGCTGCTGTTGAGGACTACGATTGTCCACCGTCTGGCGACGGTGGCTACATTGCCGGTCGCGATGGTGGCGCTCCCCGATTTGCAAGCCGAGCGCAGCGTGGCTGGAGTGGCAACACTTCGGAGCTTCGCTCAGGGATTTCCGAACTTTTGCGAGTCTGGCTATGGGAAGGCAACGACTACTGCAACATCGCCGGCAAAAACCCATACAAGAAGTAAGCCCGTGGCACATTCAACTCAATCAACTTATCGAGCGGAACGGCCGACTGTGGTGTCGCGGCCGAACCAAAAATGGCGGCCAGTGGATTTGGCTGGGGCTCGAATTCGACACAGCGGACCGTCTCGGGCGTGACGCCGGCCAGTTCGACCGCTCGTGCGATCGCGTCTTCGACGAAACCGATCTTGTCGACGAGGCCCCGCTTTTGTGCTTGATCGGCTGTAAAAATTTGACCTGTCGCCACGGCATCGAGATCGGCTTCGTTCTCGGCAAGTTTCGGACGGCCCTGCTTGACGACTTCCTTAAACCGACCAAACGTTTCGTTGACCAATTCTTGCAACAACTCGCGGTCCTGTTCGTCCATCGGCTTGGTGGGCGATCCGATGTCTTTGAGCGGGTGGCTCATGATCGAGTCATCTTCGACCTTCCACTCGGTCAACAGCCCCGAAAAATCGTAGTGGGGAATGATCACGCCAATCGAACCGGTCCAAGTCGTTGGCTCGGCAAAGAGCACGTCTTCGGTCTCCCCCGCCGCCATCGCAATGTAATAACCACCGCTCGCGCACAGGCTTCCCATGCTGACGACGATTGGCAGATCACGATCCTCAGCTAACTCAGTGAGGTGGTGGTAGAGATAATCGCTGTAAGTGACCGTCCCGCCGGGCGAATTGATCCTCAGCACCACCGCCTTGACCGCTTCGTCTGCGCGGACGCGGTCGATTTGCTGTTTGACAAAGTCGTCTCCTTCGATAATGGTTCCGGCGACGTTGATAATGGCAATCTTGTTGCTAGCCGTCTTGCTGAGTGAATGGAACTTCTCTTGTGGACCATCGGGCGGATTAAAATAGCTTGAATAGGCCCCCATCATGCTGATGCAAGCCAACACCGCGAGGGCCAGCGCGATGAGCAGCAGTTTGCCGAAGCGACCAAACAGGCTGTCGCGTTGCTGTTGAATGACGATGGTTTGCGTCTTGTCGGCGGGCGTTGAGTTTTCCATAGCGTCGGAGCAGAGGTTGGTGGTTGGAGGTTTCTCTCACAGACTTAGCTGACTGCTGAAAGCTGATCGCTAAATTGTAGACATCCGAGTTGCAGTGACCTAGCGGGTACGGAGCAATTCCAGGAGAACTGCAAAGTCATTCCCTCAGCAATCGCAGTCCGATTTCGGGCTTCCAAGCGATTTGGTCGGCAGCGGCACGGATGGGTTGCCTGGCAGGAGAGCGGAGCCGGTGGATCGAGAGGGCCGCGTTGTTGAGCGTAG
>JBGSWC010000014.1:0-3307 GCA_041752635.1 Pirellulales bacterium
GGCTGGTGAGATCGCCCGGCACGATGGCAGCCTGTCGCCAGTCGCTTCCGGCGAGCATCAGCGCGATGCCCACGATGCCAAGCACTGCCGCGCGCATCCAGCGTCCGCGTGTGGTTCGCAAACTGGGGCGCGGCGTGCAAGTATGCACACAGCCACACTGTCCACTGGCGGTCGGTCCCTGTGCGCACGTTCCGCCCCGAGTCGCGGGACGATTGCAGACGAGTTGTCCGTCGGCCTGTTCAACGGGAGCGCACTCGGCCAGATTTGCGCAGCCGCCACCAGCGAGCGGACCAAACGGACACGCGATTTCGTTTCCACAGACCCAGGGTTGGCTGGGGCGATCATAGCCTGCGGGGGGCTGGTCGCGTGGTGTGTTTCTCACAGCGTGGCCCCCCGAAATGCGAGCACGACGATTGCGTGGCAAATGCCCAGCACGACGAGGCCACAGGTCAGCGAGACGTGCGCCAACAACCACCACTTGAGCAGGCCTTGCCGCGCGTGGTGATAGTCGAGGTCGTCTTTGTGGCGAATGTGTCGAAAGAGTTGTTCGCTGGCGAGCCGTTCGTTGTGCGATAGAAACCGATCGACCTCGCTCAGTTCACGCATGAGTTGCCTTCGCAGACGACTATTGGGCAACAGCAGATAGGCCAACGAACGTCGCCTCGACAAATAGTCGTAGAGCTTGGCGATAAACAAATCGGCCAGTGTGGCATGACCCGAGTCGGCAACCGCCCGCAGCACGATCGCGCGTGCCGACTCGGCATTCGTTCGCCGTAGTGCGGGAATGCGTTCGTAGGTGAATTCGGTCCCTGTGCGAGCGAGTTGACTCGGAATTGATCGCGAAAGATAAAGCCCCCACACACCACTTGCGAAGGTCATCGCAAAAATGGCTGCGAGCGAACCTTCGAGCCAGCCGTCGGGAACTCGCCAGCCAATATGCCAAAGAAACACCGCTCCACTCGTCACGGCGAGATAGCAATGCAATTGCATCCATGCCGCCGAGCTACCAAGCGGCAGCGATGGCAGCTTCTTGCGGAGGTTGTAGGACGCGAGCACAAGAATGAGTCCACCCAGAATCCAACCCGACGTGATCGCCGAGCGGCCGAGTCGCAATTCGTCGGCACGCAACAGCCACAATAGCGCAAACAGTGCGACGGCGGTGATCGCCGTGTTGCGGATTCGTCGTTTTGTGAAAAAATTCATTGTTTGCTAATGTCTATTCCGAGCGCAAGCGAAGGCGTCATTCCCGCGCAGGCGGGAATCCAGGGTGAAACTGTTGCGTCTCGTGGACCGTCAACGCCAAATATTCGGGTGCCACTGGCTTTGCCAGTGCGGCGCAACAACGGACATTGCAACAGTTTGCACTGGCAGAGCCAGTGGCACACAACCCTAATACTCGCATTTGAGAATCCACTAGATTCCCGCCTGCGCGGGAATGACGGCATTTCGAAATGCTCCAAGTCCGAATCATCGCGTCGTCCAGTTGGTGGTGGTGGCGAGATTCGACAAATCGAGTCGCACGAGGGCATCGTGAGGACAAGCAAGTTGACACGCGGGACCGGATGGCTGATCGCTACAAAGATCGCATTTGGTCGCTTTCGCAATCGGCAGCCCGGCCGTGGTGTCGATGACCGGCAGGCCAAGTGTGTCGCGAATTTCGACCATTTGGATGTTGCTGTAGGGACAGCTATTGGCGCACGTTGCGCAGCCGATGCAGGTGCTGTCGTTGATTTTTACGACGCCGGTCGCACTTTCGCGATGAATGGCCCCAGTGGGACAGCCGATCAAACAGACCGGATCGACGCAGTGCATGCAGGCATGGGCGAACATGAACTTGTCGAACGTGGGGCCGCTGCGCACAAACCGCGGATTGCCATCGTGCGTTGACGCGCAAGCGCGGACGCAATCGTCGCACCGCGTACAGCGGTGCATGTCGATCACCATCGCACGAGCTCCGTTGATGAGTCGTGCATCGACCAAGTAGTCAATCATCGGAGTCGACGTCGAGTTGGCCCCATGCTTGGCAATGACCTGTTGCAGACGGGTCACTTCGTCGGCCGGCAAGTGAGGAACCACATCGCGGTCGAACGTCTCGCGCGGAATCAAGAGCAAATCGGCGTAGCCGATCGCGCGGAGCGAATAGCGATAGTTGGCCGATTGGCCTTCGCAATCGTTGCTCAGCAGCTCGGGTAGTCCAAACGAATCGCCCTTGCCGAGATACGTGATGGTGCGGTGCCCCTCGCCATATTGTTGACTCACGCGAACGAAGCCCGATCGCACGAGCAGTAGCCCGGCAGGCTCGGTTCCCTCGGCCACAATCAGCGGCTCGGCTTCAATCAATTCAATCGGATGGGCAGACGACGTTTTGTCGACGTTCCAGTCGAAGTTGCCGAACGACTCGAACTGCGTGGCGGCCGCAATCGAATCGAGTTGCGTGGTCGGTACATCCCGCAGCAGCGGCGTCGCTCGCAGGTGGACACGCAAACTGTTTTGGCGATAGAGCCGATCGACATGCTCGCGAATCGCCGGTGTGCGACGCATCAGGTCGCGAAGACCCTGCCAGCGCAATTCAAGCAGCACACACGCGCTGTCGGCAAACACGGTCGCCGAGCGGGGCGACCGTGTGAGCGCACCGAGTTCGCCGAACAGCTCGCCCGGACCGATGCGGGCCGTTCGTGTTTCGTCGAGCAAACGCGGCACATCTTGCAAGAAGATTCGCGTGCCGTCGGTTGCCTCGCGTGTGGCGATGTTCAACTGTCCGGCCACTCGCGGACGGCGTTCGGGCGTTTGCTGATCGTGCCACAAGCTCTTGAGCGCCCCCCACCAACTCGGCTTCGACGCCATGGGACGACCGATCGCCGCGGGGGGCAACCCTTCGAGCGCCACGCGAACGTGACCATGCAGCACAAAGAACGCGCTGTTGCCGTAGTCTCCCTCGCGGACGATCAAGTCGCCCAGCTCATATTCCACGACCCGACAATCGTTCTGCAGAATCCCTCGCAGCGGCAACGATTGCGGAAAAGTCGTCGCATCGATCGACCGAAACGGCTCGACCTTCAGCAATCGATCGACAACGCCATTGGTCATTGCGTCGCCAAACGGCGAGTCCCAGCGCGCGGGTCGATCGATAGTCGTCAGCATGAAAACACAGGTTGGAAGGTGTGGAATTGTGAATGCTTGCCAATAGCCGACGAGCTACGTCTCGTCGCCGAAACTTACTCACTTACTCACTTACTCACTTACTCACTTACTCACTTACTCACTTACTCACTTACTCACTTACTCACTTACTCACTTACTCACTTAC
>JBGSWC010000015.1:0-3985 GCA_041752635.1 Pirellulales bacterium
GCGTCGGGTACATATAGCCCCGGATCTTGATGCGACTGCCAAACAGTTCTTCGATTTTAGGCGTGAGCAACGATCGCTTGAAAGGGTCGGTCTTCTCCATCTCGAATTTCAGGTCGTTGAACGTAGTATCAACGGTCTGGCTAGCATTCACCGTGCGAACCGGCCGGGGTGCGTTCGAGCTAGCAACGACCGACGAGGAGTCGCACCCAGCCGCTTGTAAGAGCAGCAGAAATGCTAGCAGAAGTGGAATCTGTGTATCGTTCATTTCACGTAGTCGGCCTGAATGAAATACACAGGCATTTGAGACCCTGACAGCAAGTTTCGCGGCTGCAAACGAAGTGTGCCAGCAATGCGATAAAGTCCCGACTTATAGTCGGTAGTCTTGTTATCGACAAATTCGACCAACACCTGGTCGTAATATTTGACGTTCTGTTGATCGCCGAAACAACATTGATTGTTATCGCGCACAAGGAGGAACTTACGCACGTTGCGCGTCGTCGCGCTCGAATCGGGACGGAAATAGCCTTTGATGAAGACCCGTTTGCCGTCGAGTTTTTGGATCTCTTTGGGAATGGGGAGGCCAGCACGTTCGTCTTTTTCAGCGGGCCTTAGATCATGAAACGATGTGCGTGTCGCACCTTCGGGAACTTCGGTCGCATGCACCATGCCGGCGTAGCTCAAACCAGCGATCAAGCCGATGAGCGAAAGCGCAATTCCACCGATCGCAAATTTCTTTCCGCTGAGCTGATCAGGAGTCGCGCGAATCGCCGAGAGCGAACGCAATCCTAAAATCACACCGATGATCGGAATCGGGCTAAGCATCAATGCCGATTCCAAACTATCGCGCCCCGCTACAATCATCAGCAAAGACAGCGCGCCAAAAATAGCCGACGCGATCGCGCTGGTGCTGAATGCGCGGTATTCGAATTCCGTGGGACTATTGGTGACGGAATGCTGGTAGTCGGTGAGTGTTTCTGAAAATGCCATATGAGTTTTAAGTCAAAAATTGGAACTACAAATGAACTGCGCCGATTAGGTCGTCGGTGTACGCGGCGGGCTCGTGTGGCCTCCGCGGAGCATCACCCCGAACAGGCCCATCATCATGGCCCCCAAGACAAGTGGCACGACGATGATCGATGTCCGGCTCGGCGCGGCCAAAAGAACCGGGGGAGCGGCTAGAGCGCGTTTCGGTTTCGTCGCCGACTGTGCGACGGCGACTTCCGAGCTCTCTTGCCCTGCCGTTAATTCCTGGGTCGAAGCTTTCGCGACTTGCTCGCTTTCTTTCTCTGTCTTGCCCGCGGCTGCCGACGAACCTGTTCCCGGCATCGAGCCCCACGACAAATAAGTGCGGGCGCGTTTTACTCCCGCGGGATCAATCTCTTCCAACTCCGCCACGGCCGCGGTCGCTTTTTCGCCGACAGCGCCAGGCTGTTCGGCAGCGGTGAGCAAATACGACACCACCGGTTGGCGAATCCAACCGTCTTCATCGGAGGATTTGAATTTTTCAACCAAGCGATCCATCACTTCCCAATCTTCCCAACGAGTGAGATCAGGAATCACTTGATCGGCGATTTCATCGTTATCGAGTAATAGCCTCAGCGATTCGACAAGCCGCTCGCGGGGAATCTCCGACGATTCTTCGCCGTGGAACCGCAGGGCCATAATCACCGAATAGAGTTGAGTGTAGTCAGCCTTCGGATTCTTGAGAAAACGGTTCTCGACAAGCGTCAAACCCTCGGGGCCTTTGAGCTTCAAATAAGCCGCCAGCAGGGCGTCGAGACATTGTTGTTTGGCACGCACGTCGGCGTGGGCTAGCTCATCGACGAGCGGCACCCCCAGCGACGAACCGCCGACACCCATCAGACCAATCATCGCCGCCAAGCCCGGCTGCATTTCTTCGTAATTGTAGTTGAGAAGTCCCTCTAGCATGGCTACATCTTCGTCGGTGCCGCACAAGCCAAGCATCGTAAGATACAGTCGTCGGTGCGTTGGCCCGACTTGCGAGTTCATAATCCACTCAACCAATTGCTCTCTGTCGAGCGAATCCTTGACTGCGATTAAATCTTCGTAGGGAGCTCGCGCGAATTCGTCGTACCCATCCTGGGCCAAGAGCGGATCGGCGTCTTCGAGGTGATTCATGAAGAAGCGGAGCCGGTCGGGACCGGTCGCAGGGACCGACGACAACTGCTTCATATATTCCACACCGCGCGGCGAGAGGGGCAGCGGAGTTCCCCAATCGAGTTGATCTCCCATCACGCCATGAATGACAAACTGTTTGTCGGGGGCATCCTCGCCAAAATAGACCGCCTCGATTTTGTCGCCCGGTTTGAAGTTCTCGCCGCGAAGCACTTCAACAATCCGGAACGTCGCACCAGTGTAGGCACCACCGGCAGCGGCATCATCTTCGTCAAACGGGTCACGCTCTTCCGAAGGCGAGGAAGCACTGGCATCACTTGTGGTCGATGGCTTTTCCAGCACCGCAACGACCGAAGCATCGGCCGCCAAGAGTTCTTCCGTCAGAGTTCGTTGGCCGCCCGGGTCACAGAACGGGCAAGCCCACGCAGCGGGCGTTCCACTCAACAAGATCAGCACCGCAAGCACGAGGCTCACGGCCTTACGGAAGATCGATGACGTTGTTTCTTGATTACCCATGACTCTGCCACTCGTGCTGTTTCTGTAAGTTTCTATTGTATCCCGTCAGGGTGCGAGCGAACACACGCCACCACTACCGCCCACCACCCAAAATGCGGCCCACATCCGTGCGATACGCCGTGAGGGCCGGCAAAAATCCGACCAGGGAAGCGAAAATCACCAAGCCCGGAATCAACAGACTTTCCTGCCATTTGAAGTCCCAAAATCGCAAGGTGATGCCACTGTGAGTTTCGACAATCGGCCCTGCGATACCGAGCACCAGGTGCCCGAGCAGCACGCCAGCGAGGCCTCCCAGTAAGGAGAGCAAGATCGACTCGACCAATATGATCCCCATCACCGCCGAGCGACTCGCCCCCAGCGCCCGCATCACCGCGATGTCGTGGCTTCGCTCGCTCATCGAGTTGTAGATGCTCACCAGAATGCTGATTCCCGCCACAATGATGATCAACACCGTGAGCACCAAGAGCACAATTCGCACAGGGCCGATGATGCTTTCCAAAAGTCGCGCGACGACCCCGCCAGGCGAAACCGCTTGAGCGACACGATCCTTTCCCTTGTTGATCTTCGAATCGAGCGTCATCGCCTCGGTGCCGTTGTCGTCGTGGCACCTCACAAGAATCGATGTCACCTCGCGTTGTGATTCGGGCAACGGCTGCATGCCGTAGTTCGGATCGTTCGGGTCAATTGCTGCTGCAGCCGCCTCGTCTTTGCGGAGTTTATCGACCGAGACAGAAGCCTTTTCACCTTCTTCGGGCGTTAGGGCATGCCCTTCGAGCAAATAGAATCCTTCGACGTTAACAAACATGGCCCGATCATTGGAAGTGCCTGTCGGCGCAAGGATGCCCGTCACTTTGAATTCCGTGTGCTTATCCCCCTCGGCACTCATGCCGTGCGTCGGTTGAAATTTGTCGCCCACCTTGAGCCCCGTCTTCCGTGCCGCCACGCTACCGAGGACCGCTTCGAAGAAGTGGTCAGTCTCGAAATTCTTGCCAGATTGAAATTCATACCTTTTGTCGCTACCGTCGTCGTTCGCACCGTAAGCGATCTTGTCAAACAACTCCGGCGTTGTCGCAACAACGCGGAATTGCTGATCGCCCGATACGTAGCTATCGCCAAGGCAATACGGCACGGCCACCTCGGTATATGGCGCAAACTCACCTTCCGTAAATTTCTTGTAGTAGGAGTACGGAATCGGATAGAGCGGTCGGCCCAAATGGAACACGGTTGTCATTACCAACTGCAGATCGCCACCTTTGCTACCCCCGACAATCAGATGATAGCCCTGGGCATCGTTCGAAAACTGTTCGACCGTCACGTCGTGAATCACGATCAC
>JBGSWC010000016.1:0-7598 GCA_041752635.1 Pirellulales bacterium
GCCGGCTGAGGATAGCTGTAGGGCATTTGCGTCGGCGCGGCCAATCCACCTTGGACCGTCGGCATCGCGTAGGGATCGAAAGTCATCGGCGCGCCGAGCGTCGCCGTGGGCGGAGGGGCGGCAAAACCGGGATTCGCGTTGCCGGGAGTTGTAAAAGCGTTGGGAGCGCCAAATGAATCAACAGAAGTCGGCGGAATCTGAACGCGCTGAGCGACTGCGTCGGCGACCAAGTGTGTCGCAGCGAGCAGAACGACGATGATCGATCGACCAAGCACAACTAGCTTCCACAAACAAGAGAAAAGCGTTTGCCGCGCAGCCTACGACACCAGTCGCACTCGCACGGCAGAGAACTTGTAGTGGCTGCCCCCCTGGTCGTCAACATCGCCGCAATTGTAGTGTTGCTAGCGGATTCCACGGTCGATGCGGCGGATTAAACCGTCGCACCACTGGGCGAGTTGCCGATTGCGATCGGAGTTGCTCGGTGACAAAAAGACCCGAGTTCCGCTGCGACCGTCGTCGCGAGCGGCGCCGAAGAGCTCGATTGGTTCGGATGCTAGCGTCGATTCAACGGTAAACGACCAAACTTGCACCCAGCCAGGCCGCTCGATGGCTTCGAGTCGCGATTGACGAATTCGCGCCGTCACACTTGCGTAGTTCTGCTTGCCTAGCTCTCGACGAATCGCCATTTCAAGGTCGCGATCGCCCAGCCAATCGGTCCACGCTTTGAGCCACTTCGATCGCATACGGGATTGTTGCCAAGCGAAGCTGGGTGGCCAGAGGTTATCTGGAGAAGTTTGCCGATTGAGCAGTCCGTACCTCGGCGGGAGAGCGATCGAGCCAAAACAGTTCCGGTTATGCGGGCCATGCGGCTATTGTCGTCCGGCGGATGGAACTGGCGGTTCGGTTTGGCTCGACAAATCCATCGGTAGCGGTCGATTCATGCTGTGAGGATCGTATCGTTCGGCCCCATTTGCACTGATTGAAATGCCCCATCGTACTCGCTCATTGACTCTCTGCCTGTCTGCCGGCGGCCTGGCAATGATAGTGGTTGCTGTTTGCTGTAATTGGCCAGCGACTTCGACTGCGCCACCGACGGCTGCGCGGCCGAAAGTGTCGTCGGTGCAAAACAGGGTGGCAACTCTCAAGCAGGAAGCTCCGATAGAGCTACCGGGGCCATTTCGCCTTCCGCCGATCGCGCCACGAGTAGCTGCGAATGTGCCGTCGACGCAAGCACCGGTCGAAGTCGAACAAGTCGAACACGTCGAACAATTGGTGAAGATTTCACAGCCTGAACTCATCGTCCGCTCCGAACCCTCAACTGGCCGCACGACCCAGCCCTACGACACCGATGCGGCGCAGGCCGCCGCCGCTGACTGGAGTGACATCGTTCGTTACTTCCCTTCCGAAGAAGCCCAATCACATCAAGTCATGGCGATGGTTCGCGAGGCGTTTGGACTGACTCGCAGCGGAGCGTTGTATGCTGGCGAGCAGAAATTTCGCGAAGCGCTTGCGTTTGTTGCCCAGACACGCGATGCAGCTTACGCTCGGGCCAACCATGCAGCAGCGCTCGCAGCGGCGTTCAACGCGCTCGACGAGGCAAACGACTTTTTGAAGGTGGCGTCGGCTAGTCAAGTGAGCGGCGACAGCGTCGTGGCGATTGCCGCGACCCATTCTACACCAGTATTAACCGAGATCGATGTCTCGGCACTTCTCCCCCACGAAGCGATTGCGCTCTATCATCGCTACGCCGAGCGTAAGCTAGCGACGGCTGTGGGAGGCGATGCCGCCGCTTCAATGTCGTTGTATGGACTGGGCAGAATCTATGCGCAGCGTGCCGAGCATGACTCGGAAGACGCCTCGGCATCGCGTCGTAGCGTCAGCATGTATCAAGCGGCCGTCATGACGCGTGGCGACAATCCGCTGGCCGCCAATGAGTTGGGCGTTGCGTTGGCTCGTGGAGGTCGACATTCGCTTGCCCATCCTCACCTGCTGCGTGCCGTACAGCTTGCGCCGACCGCTAACCATCACCACAATCTGGCAGTTATCGAGCGACAGCTCGGTCGGGCTGCGATCGCCAATCAACTCGACACCACTGCCACGCAACTTGCTGCAAGCGAAATGGCTGACGGGCAACTATCGCAGCGCCGCGGCATCGCCTGGGTTGCGCCCGACGACTTCAATCGATCGAGCGAAGCGGGACCACAAATCGCACCAGCCCCCCCTGCCCCGCCAGCGCAGATTGATGTTGCCACTAATACGCCCGGTCCAACGTCACCGACGACTAAGTCGGCGATGAGTCGCTTTTTCGATAACTTTCGAGGCAGTGACACCAGCACAAAGCCCGAACCAATCCGCGCGGTGAATGGCCCCGCGCGTCCACCCGGATCGCCCAGCTCCGCCCCCCCACGCCGCTAATCGCATGACCACACACTCGAAACTAGTCGCTTTGTTGGCCCTGCTCGGGGTTTTCTCCGCAGCGGCGTTTGCCGATTGGTCGACGTTGGCTGACGAATCGCCGGCTAACGAATCGCCGGCGGACGAGTTGGTGGCGGCCGAGGCAAGCAACGGCCATCGCACCGTCGAAGCAAAAACCTTCGAGTTGTGCCAGGCACTCGGCCCCGCCGCGCCACACAACATTTGGGCCGTCGATAGCGCCGCTGGCCAAGGACTAGGCGAAGTTGGCTGGGATTCGCGACAGTCGAATTGTGTGCCGTGGCAGACTTACGCGCAGGGTGAGTACGTGGGCCACGCGCGACTCGCCCACGTTGCCGACTATCACTTGCGGGTTGACGACCAGATTGCGATTTACTTTCGTCGTACACGCGACGTGATCGACCGGCCCTACGAACTCGAAGTTGGTGATCGCATTCGCGTCGAGAGCCTCACCGCGGGCGATGGCAGTGGGGGCGGGGGCGATGCCGCTTCGGGTGGCTCAGCCAGTGACGCCGTGAATCGCGAGGTAGTTGTTCAACCCGATGGCACGATCGCGCTACCATTCTTGGGCCAAGTCCGCGCTGCTGGATTGTCGATTCCGACGCTTCGCGAGGTGCTGGAAAAAGAGTTTGAAAAGTACCTCAAGTTTCCTTCGATCACCGTGACGGCGATCAGCATCGATACGCGGCTCGAAGACCTGCTCAACACCGTCGACTCACGCGGCGGTATTCTCGGCGGACTACAGATTCAAACTGTCGTCACGCCTGCCGGACGCATCTATATCCCAGGATTAGGAAGCGTTTACGTACAAGGGCTGACTCTCGACCAAGTCAAACGCGAAGTCGATGCACGCTTCTCGCAGACGATTCCTGGTGTCGAGATCACGGCATCGCTCATCGAGCGTGCCCCACGATTCGTCTATGTGGTCGGCGAGGTGCCTAATGCGGGGCGCTTCGTAATGGAAGGCCCAACCACTTTGATGCAGGCGATTGCGCTGGCGGGGGGTTGGAATCAAGGAGCCAATTTGCGACAAGTCGTCGTGTTTCGTCGGGCCGATGACTGGCGATTGATGGCAACGATGGTCGACATTCGAGGCGCACTCTACTCACGCCGGCCGACGCCGGCCGATGAGATTTGGCTGAACGACTCCGACATCGTCGTTGTGCCAAAGAGCCAACTCCAAATCGCCGACGAATTGATCGACCAAATTTTCGTGCGTGGACTCTACTCTATGGTGCCACAAAACGTGATTTGGGCTTCGAGCATCTCTGACTCGTCGAGCTTATAGCAACACGCTAATCGAACAGTCGTGGCTCGCTGGCGACGCAACGCCGATCATCGTTCTTCACCCGATTGACGTGTGTCGACACGGGCCGGGCTTCAAGTTCCGGATAGTCGCGCGGCGCGAAGAGCCGTTTCAGTTGCTGGGGATCGTCCAACTGCGAGTCAAGCCAAAATGCGTGGTCGGCGGGATCGAGAATAATCGGCATACGATGATGAATGTCGGTCATCCAGCCTTCCGCTGCCGTATTGACGAGAGCGCAGCTTTCGATGTCGGCGGCAGCGGTCGATGACGATTTCCACCGCTCCCAAATCGCGGCAAACGCGAAAGGCCGATCGTCGGGATAGTGGATGAAAAATGGCTGCTTTACGCTCGATTGGCCCGCTTCATTGGCCTGCCATTCATAGAACCCGTCGGCCAACAGCAAGCACCGTCGTCGTTTGATCGCCGAGCGGAACGAAGGCTTTTCGGTCACGGTTTCGCTGCGGGCGTTGATAAGTGGCGGCCCTTTTGTCGGCGCTTTGCTCCAAGAAGGAACAAGACCCCATCGGACCGCTGTCAGCTCGCGACCTCTGTCCAAGGCTTCGCGAACAATCAACACTTGCTGTGTCGGCGCGATGTTGTAGCGCGGCCCGAACAAATCGAGTTGCACTTGATCGCTCGCTTCGGCGTCGAAGTATTCGGCCAGCAGCTTAAGCGGCGTTCGCAGAGTGAAGCGGCCACACACTCAACAACTCCGATCCGTCACGGCAAGCGAGAATTATTGGCCGAAGGCGACCATCAGAATGGCAAATAGAGCGATGACACCCACGCCAACCACCAGCAGGATGAGCCCTAGGTTGCTCTTCTTGTAAGGGTTTACAAAGCCGGGCGGATTGAGCGGGTTATATTGCTCTTCGCCCTGTGAAATACCGGAGGTCGGCGGCGGAGACTCGTCTCTGTGGAATTCTTCTTCGACGAGGCTCTTTTGTGGCGAATGGAGCTTCGTTGCGAGATTGCTTGCCGAGCTACCGGGTCGACGCTGTTTGGGTTGGGTCGAAGGTGGCTTCTTCGATCTGGTCTCTTCGATAAAGTCATCGTCAAGCGGAGCGAGGCTAATGTCTTCGTCGTCGATGCCCGACGACTGTTCATCGAGGCGGTCGGTGTCGCGATTGGCGGCGATATTCGAAATGGTCTCGCTGCTGGGCGACGAACCGACCGGCGGCGGCTTGAGGGCGAATCGCGTGAAAATTCCGCTGCCAACTCCGCTCCCTTCTTCGTCGCTTTTGGCAACTTTGCCCCCCTTGGGCGCTAGGCCACGTTCGGCGAGCCACTCGGTCATCTTGTCTGCGACTTCCTGCGCCGATTGGTAACGCAAGATCGGCTTTTTGCTCATCATCTTTTGACAGATTTCGATGAGCGACATCGGCACGTCGGGGCGTACTTCTTCGATTGGCCTGGGCGTCTCGACTTGGTGCTTGAGCAATCGTTCGCTGATTGTTCCCTCAGGAAACGGAGGCCGACCAACTAGCAAAAAGTAGAGTGTGCAACCGAGGCTATAGATATCGCTGCGGTGATCGGCTTCGTGACTGTTGAGGGCTTGTTCGGGTGCCAAGTAGTCGGCGGTTCCGAGCACGTTCTCTTCGTTCGCAAGTGTGAGCGAACTGAAGTCATCTTCGGTTAGCTTGGCGAGGCCCAAGTCGAGCAGTTTCACGACACCAGTCTTGTCGAGCAGCAAGTTGGCTGGCTTGATGTCACGATGGACCATTTGCTTTTCGTGAGCATGAGCTAAGCCGGTCGCCGCCTGCGCCATGTAGTCGGCGGCTTTCTCTGGGTCGATCGGCCCAATGTCGTTGACCAAGCGATGAAGGTCGCGGCCTTCGACATATTCCATGACGATGTAGTGAGTGTCACCGTCATTGTCGATGTCGTAGGCGCGAACGATATGCGGATCGTCAAGCCTGGCAACAGCGCGAGCTTCGAGCCGAAACCTATCGAGATACGACGCGTCTTTCACACGCTGGCGAGGGAGCACCTTGATGGCGACCCGGCGTCGCATCAGCATGTGCTCGGCCAGATAAACGTGGCTCATACCTCCTTTGCCGACTTCGCCGAGCAATTTGTATTTGCCGAGGCGAAACCCCTTGTACTTGCCAGCGACAAGTTTGTCGGTCTGCCAACTAGTAAGCAGGCCGGCGTCGACAAAGAGTTGAGCGAGTTCCCGCGGGTTGTCGGGAAGGGTCCCGCCATGCCGCGCGGTCACTTGCTCGATGAACGAGTCGAATTGCTCGTTTTCGATCAAGCCACTTCGCTTAATCAACTCCAACAGTTTGGTTGTGGTGGCCTCAGGCATCCGTCACAGGCACAAATTCGAGGATCGTTGGCGACAATTCCGTCCGTCTGCATACTTTTCGGGATCGCAGTGGCCGAATTATTGCGGCACCCTGCGGCGGACTACTCCCCTCACGGCAGGCTGACCGCCTTCGTTGCCCAAAGCGCAACGCTAGCTATCAGCATAATTTAGTCCGCCCATTCCCTAAACGATAGCATGGCTATCGAGCCACTACCAGCATTTTTCGTTAAGAACGGGCGAGATAATTGCACCCGTTTCTTGGATTTACGGGGTTGAGCTTGCCAAACGACCCATTCTATTGACCGTTGGCGAGTCCGACGGGGGCCAGTCCGTCGACACGAGTGTTACTGTCGTCGGCCGTATTGCTGCCCGATGCGGCGTCAACTTCGGGCGACGCCAGGATGGTGGCAAAGGCCATGCAATTAGCCGAAAACGAAGCCCCAAGGCTTGTTTCGATGGCAATCGTCTGCTTATACCGGCCCGACTGTGACGGAGCATGGAGCGTCACATCGACAATGTGAGTTGTCTGTTCGCCTTGCCCGTAACCGAAACCGAGGCTGCCGTCGCCACCGGTGATGCCGGTGATCGAAAATGGCTGTTTGCCGCGAACGACGATTTTCTTGGCCATTTTGGCACCCTGTTTCAATTCGCCGAACACCAAGTTTTCGGGGGCCACGCTAATTGCGGGAACTATCCGCCCTTCGACATCCAGCGGGATGCGTGGATTGCGGTCGTCGTTAGTCACCAGCACAAGCTGGTCTTTCAGATAACCGGCCGGAGCAGTTTCTTTGAGCCGCACGAGCAGGTTGTAGACAACCCGCCCACCAACCCGTTCGGTTTCCTTCAGCTCAACTTCAAAATGCTCCGAAGCGTCGCTGGCAACCACCACATCGTTGATTTTCCATCCTGACCGACCAGCGTAGCGAACAGTCACTTGTTTCTCGTTGAGCGTGCCTTGATCGACAGCGTCGAATGTGGCAGAACCTGGCTCGAAAACGACATCGCCACGGATATTGCCATGGACGCGTAGCTGCACTTGGGCTTGATAGGGCTTATCGAACGTCACCGTCAACGTGGCACTGTGCAGGCCGGTAAAAGTGCGGGTGTTGAACTTTGCGACGATATAGCCCTCTTCGTAAGTCGCCAGCGAATCATTCTCGATCGATGGGTTAGTACAACCACAGCTCGAACGGACGCTTTCAATGTGCACGTCCTCTTTATAGATGTTCTTGACGCGGAACTTGAATTCCGTATCTGACCCGCGGGCGACCGTCTCGAAATCGTGGTCGAGCGTGTCGAACATCTTGCGGGCCCATTCCTGACCCGCCGCCTGCGAAACGCTGAGGATCAGAACAACGGCGACAGTCGGCAGCAAGTGGGCAAACATGGTGGTAAATCGGGGCATGAGTACAAAAATGGAATTCAAGACGGCGAACATGTCGTAGCAAGGCCGATGCCAGCTGGCTAATTTCGACGCCCGCTAGACGATTATACGGCGTGATTTCGACTTGGTCGGACAATCGTGTCACCAAAGTTGGCAGCATTCTGCCG
>JBGSWC010000017.1:0-7422 GCA_041752635.1 Pirellulales bacterium
TGTTGGGCTGGAAGGCCGACACCCATCTGTTTTCGATGGCGAGTTGGCACCTCTTCAAGACCGGCTGGTATCATCGAATTATGCTCCAGCGGATGGGGGCGTTCAGCGTTTACCGGGAAGGGACCGACCGCCAGAGTGTGAACTGTGCGATCGACATTCTTGTGGCTGGTCGTCGGCCATTGATTATCTTCCCCGAAGGGGCCGTATCGCGACACTGCGATTTGTTGATGGACCTGATGGAAGGTCCCGGCTTTATCGCACGCCAGGCGAGCAAGCGCCGTATGAAAGAAGGCAAAAAGCCGGTCGTCATCTTGCCCGTGACAATTCGTTATTGCTTCGATGGCGATCCCTATAAGACCATCGAGAAAGACATCGAGACCTTCGAGAAGCGATTTAGCTGGCAGCCACAGACGCAGCTATCGATGCCCCGTCGGCTGCGCAAGATTGCCGAGGCGGTGCTGGCCCTCAAGGAACTTGAATACACGGGCAAAGTGCGAGCCGGGCATGCCTACGACCGGGCCGATATGCTGGCGATGGAAATGCTGGTGAAGCTCGAAGAGAAGTGGAAGATTAAAGACCGCTCGGGGGCCGTGGTGCCGCGGGTCAAAAACCTGCGGTCGACGATTATTCCGGCGATGGTCGAGGGGAACCTGAGCGAGGCCGAGCTGGAAGAGCGGTGGCGTGACCTCAGCGCGTGTTATTACGCTCAACAGATGGCCCATTATCCCCGCGATTACATCGTCGATGGGCCAAATATTCCCGAGCGTGTGCTCGAAACGATCGAACGGCTCGAAGAAGATTTCACCGACCGCTCGACGTACCACGGACCGCTTACTGCAACAGTAAACGTCGGCGAGCCAATCGAGGTGCCAGCCGAACGCGACCGCAAGGCCGTGCGCGATCCGGTAATGGTCGAAGTCGAACATCAACTTCAATCGACGCTCGACAAATTGTCGGCCGCGCGGCCTAGAGTTTAAGAACTCGGGGTTTACGGTGCTTGGCTTTGGGGTAAGTAGTCAGACTCCTCGCCCGGTACGCTGTATTCGTAAGGACCACGATAGACTCTCACCGGCGTGACAAAGTTGCCGTGTGGCGGTGGACTCGGAGTCGTCCATTCGAGCGTATTGGCGTGCCAGGGGTTCGCACCCGTTTTTCGGCCAAACAAGCTGCCGAAGAAGTTAGCGGCAAACAACAGTTGCGCGAGTCCCATACCGATCGCGCTGATCGTAATGAACGCATTGATCGGCGGCGTTCCATTGAGCGATTCATACAAAGCCACGTCGGCGACACGCCTGGGGAAACCCATGAGTCCGAGAAAATGCATGGGAAAGAACGTGGCATTGAAGAAAATGAACGTGAGCACAAAGTGCCACTTGCCGAGCGTTTCGTTCATCATCCGGCCGAACATTTTGGGATACCAATAATAAATGCCGGCGAAGATCGCCATCACCGATCCTCCGAACAACACATAGTGAAAGTGGGCGACGATAAAGTAGGTGTCGTGCAGAAAGATATCGAGGACAGAGGCCCCCAGAAAAATGCCCGAGAGTCCGCCGATGATAAACATCGACACGAAAGAAATCGCGAACAGCATGGGCGTCGTAAAGTGAATCGATCCGCCCCACAGCGTGGCGATCCAATTGAACGTTTTGATCGCGCTGGGGACGGCGATCAGCAAAGTCGCCAGCGCGAACACCATGCCGACCGCCGGGTTCATGCCCGAAGTGAACATGTGGTGTCCCCACACCAAGAAACCGAGCCCGCCAATCGCGGCGGTCGCAATTACCATCGGCACATAGCCGAACAAAGGTTTGCGGGCAAAGCAGCTAATCACGTCGCTGATGATGCCCATCGCCGGCAAGATCATCACATAGACGGCCGGGTGACTGTAGAACCAAAACAAATGTTGCCAGAGGAGTGGTTGCCCCCCACCGGCGAAGAAGTCGGTGCCGGCTAAGCGGTCGGAGAGCTGCATGACACCGCCGGCCGTGAGCACCGGGAGTGCCAGCGATTGAATAATAGCCGTGACGAACAGTCCCCACACCGTCAGCGGCATTCGCATCCAGGTCATGCCAGGAGCTCGCATGGCGATTACCGTTGTAATGTAGTTGATCGAGCCGGCGAGCGAGCTGATTCCCACAAGCGTAATCGACAGCAGCCACCAAGTTTGGGCATCGCCCAGCGTGAGCGCGAGCGGTGGATAGCTGGTCCAACCGGCAGCCGCACCCCAGCTCAGCACGATGCACGCAAACGCGGGCCACATCACCCAGTAGCTAAACGCATTGAGCCGCGGAAAAGCCATGTCGGGCGCGCCGATCATCAGCGGAATCAGATAGTTGCCAAAGGCTCCCGTCAGTAGCGGAATGATGACCAGAAAAGTCATCACCGTGCCGTGCATGGTGAACAACGCGTTATAAAAGTCGGGCGAAATCTGTCCTGCTTGTTCGCCGAACAGCCAACGACCAATGATCGGCATATCGGTCCAGGGCCACGCCAGTTGCCACCGCATCGCGAGCGCCAGCAATCCGCCGACGAGCATCCAGATCAATGCCGAGAACAGGAACTGAATTCCGATGATTTTATGGTCGACTGAGAAGACGTAGCTCAAGATCGACGCACGCCGAGCGTGCGTGTGTTCAAGCGATACGCCGGTGGCGGGAATGCTAGTCATTGTTGGTCGCCCTTTGCGCGGTCGTTAGTTCGTCGAGAAATGTGACGTAGGCCTCGGGCGATTCGACGACGAGCCGACCGCGCATTTGGCTGTGCCCCCAGCCACACAACTCGGCACAAATAATGTCGAACTCCCCCTCGGTATCGGGCGTGAACCACACTTCGTGATCGATGCCCGGCACGAGATCTTGCTTGAGCCGAAGAGCCGGAACAAAGAAGCTGTGGATGACATCTTTGCTGTGAAGTGCGAGCACGATCGTCTCGCCGACGGGCACGTGCAGCACGCCATCGGTGGTCACCAGATCGTCATCTGTATGCAAACGGCCATCAGGGCCAGGGTAGCGAAAGTCCCATTGAAATTGTCGTCCCGTTACCTCGGCGAGCGGCGCACCAGGAGGCCGGTTGATTTTCGCCGCCGCCCAACTCTCCATCTGATAGATGGCGAGCGCCGCGAGAATAATCGTTGGCACAATCGTCCAAGCCGCTTCGAGTCTGAGGCTCCCGGGCACATACCACGCCTGGCGGCCATCGCGCTTGCCAAATTTCCAGATACTAATCGCGAGCAGCAACTGTGTGCCAACGAAAGCAAAACCGATGATGATCGAGAACAAGAGAAACAGGCTATCGTATTCGACCGCGGACTGCGATGCGGTTGAGGGAAACCACCAATCGCGCGTGAATGCGATCACTAGCGCGACAACCAGCCCGATGGACATGGCCGCAAACAGAATGGCCCAAACTTTTCGCACGATGCTCTTACACTCCGTCCAGATTTGTCATTCCCACTCAATCGTTGCCGGTGGTTTACTTGAAATATCATACACCACACGATTCACACCGGGTACTTCGTTAATGATGCGCGTCGAAATGCGGCTCAGCAAGTCGTGCGGCAAGTGACTCCAATCAGCCGTCATGAAATCGTCGGTGTTGACGCTGCGGACCGCGACCGTGTCTTCATAGGTGCGGCTATCCCCCATCACACCGACGCTCTGCACCGGCAGCAGTACCGCAAAAGCCTGACTCGTCGCGCGATAGAGCCCGGCTGCCTTGATCTCGCCGACGACGATCGCATCGGCTTCGCGCAGCGTGTGCAACTTTTGGCGGGTTACTTCGCCGAGACAACGCACCGCCAGTCCCGGTCCGGGGAATGGATGCCGCCAGACGATTTCTTCGGGCAAGCCGAGCGTAAGCCCAAGCTGGCGGACCTCGTCTTTGAACAAGTCGCGTAGTGGTTCGACAAGTTCAAATCCCAGTTCGGCCGGCAGCCCACCGACATTGTGGTGGAGCTTGATCGTGTCGGCCGGACCATCGACGGCCGCTCCGCTCTCGATCACGTCGGGATAAAGAGTTCCTTGGGCAAGGTACTTCACACCTTGCACTTTTTCGGCTTCCTCTTTGAAACAGGCGATAAACTCGTGACCGATGCGGCGGCGCTTTTCTTGCGGGTCGACGACACCGGCGAGTTGCTCGAGAAAGCGATCTTCCGCCTTTACGACATGCAAGTCGGTGCGAAAGTGACCGCTGAATTCCAAAACAACGGCTCGCTCTTCGTCTTTGCGCAACAGTCCGTTGTCGACGAGGATGCACGAAAGCTGTGGCCCGATCGCACGGGCGAGAATCGCGGCGACAACCGCCGAGTCGACGCCCCCCGAAAGACCGCAAATAACGCGGTTGTCGCCGATCTGTTCTCGAAGCCGGTTGATCGTCTCTTCGGCGAAGTCACCAATTCGCCAAGTGCCATCGGTCGCGCAAACGTGTTTAAGGAAGTTCGCGAGAATCGCTTTGCCTTCAATCGTGTGGGTCACCTCGGGGTGAAATTGCATCGCGTAAATCGGCAACCGATTGTGCCTTACTGCGGCAAACGGGCAGGTCGCCGTCTTCGCCAGTGCGGTAAAGTCGCCCGTTAGCCCGGTGACTTGATCGCCATGACTCATCCAGACTTCAGTCTGCTGATGCACGCCCTCGAATAAGTCGCGGCTATCGACTACTTCGCAATGGGCACGGCCATACTCGCGCGAGGGGGTGTGCTTCACTTCGCCGCCGAGAGCGTGGCAGATGAGCTGCATACCGTAGCAGATGCCCAGCACCGGAATTCCCAGCTCAAACAATCCCGGGTCACACTGCGGCGCGCCAGCTTCATAAACGCTATTCGGCCCCCCCGAGAGAATGATACCGCGTGGCGCAAGCTCGCGTACTCGCGCCGCCGTGATATCGTGGCGAACGATTTCGCAATAGACATGCTGTTCGCGAACTCGGCGAGCGATAAGCTGAGCGTATTGTGAACCAAAATCGAGGACCAAAACCTTCTGGTCGGTAAGTGCTTCGGTCATGTTCAACTGCGAGAGGGGGGCGGCGAAAGCCCGCTATTGTACCGCGACACAGAATCGGCAACAGCGCCACGTTGCGAAAGGGCACCGGGGCGCACTAAACTCGTTTCGTCGTTGCTCGATGTGCTCGGGAGGCTAACGCCGTCGGGCTCGCCTGCCACTCTTTCCCCGTTCCCCAACCCCCGCCCCCCTCGAAGATGCTCATACTGCTAACCAACGACGACGGCATCTACGCTCCCGGGTTGCTCGCCATGCAGCGAGAACTCTCGCGATTGGGCGAAGTCCACGTCGTCGCCCCAGCGACCGAGCAAAGTGGCGTCGGCCATTCGATAACCTTCCTGACCCCGCTCATGGCGAAAGAGGTCTACGTCGATGGCGTCCGTCGAGGATGGGCTGTCGAGGGGAGCCCCGCCGATTGTGTGAAGCTCGCGCTCGCCGAGCTGCTCCCGCGGCGGCCCGATTTGGTCGTTAGCGGAATCAACGGTGGGCTCAACGTCGGCATCAACGTGCTCTATTCGGGCACCGTCGCCGCCGCGACCGAGGGGGCGCTCTACGACCTGCCCAGCATAGCGGTGAGCCTTGAATACGACGAACATGGCGAATTCCACACGGCGGCGAAGCTCGGTGTCGGCGTGATCGAGCAACTTCTCGAAATCGACGCATGGCGCGACCACAAACTGTATAATCTCAACATCCCCACTTCGGCACTCACTCACTCGACCGAACTAAAGATAGTGCCGATGGGGGTTGCCCGCTGGCCCGCTGAGTTCGAGGCGAGACAAGACCCCAAGGGGCGGCGTTATTACTGGGCCACCGGTTCGCTTCCCACCGATATTCCGCGCAACTGCGATATGACCGCCATTCGCGAAGGCTGTTTGACCCTTACTCCGCTCGAAGCCGATCGTACCCACGGCCACCAACTTACGGCAATGAGCAACTGGAAGCTAAGTGTACCAAGGCCAAGTAACTGAGCAGGGCAAGCTAACCTCTATTCGAAAGCAAAGCCATGAACAAAATCTTCGCGTGTGCCACAGTTGTGCTCTTGATCGGTGGCGCTGGCTGTGGACCGACCGACACTGCCAGCCGCGACGGCGATGGAGCCTTCGGATTGTACTCCGATGTCGAGCCCGAGGCTGAGGCGGTTGCCGACGACGAAGCGACGAACTCAGCGGTTGAGGCGGGACCGCCACTCCCGTCTCCCGACGAACCACCGAGTCTCGTGACGGTTGACGACTTTGTTCGTGGGCAAATTCTCAGGGATAGTAAACATGCGATGAGCCGGATGGTCGGTGCGATTCCCAGTACCGAGCAAAAAATGTTATTAGAAGTACAGATTCCCCAGGCGCTAGAGCTGTTTCGCGCTCAAGACCGCAAAGGCAAATATCCCAAGGATCATGCCACGTTTATGAAGGAAATAATCGAATTCAATCAGCTCAAGCTGCCCCAGCTCCGGCCTGGTTACGAATACTGGTACGACGGTGAAATTGGGAAGCTCATGAAGCGTCCCGCATCGCAACCAGATACAGTCGTGGAATGATCGCACCCTCTGACAACGAGACGGCTGATTTAATTGCCACGTAAAACACTAAAAGCCACCAAGAGGTCAATTTATCCCGCGTTTCAACCATTGGTCTGATTTGCCAGCAAGCGCGATGCTGTTGGTCGGCTTCTTAGTATTTTTGTTTTTGTGCCTTTTCGCGTTTTTCGTGGCAATCGAATGGTAGGCGTGCCTAACGCGTCTCGACTCGCTCGGTCCGCAGCGTCGAACTCGCGTCGATCGTCCGCCCTCGCGTGAATCGCGGGGCAATGAGGCTGTTGCGGTCCATCGGCACGCTGATACGCACAGTCACATTCCGCGTCTCGGGGCGAATCACCGCCGGGGTCACATCGATTGTGCCGCCGCGGACTCCAATCGTTCGCAAAATGCGATTCGCTTCATCGGTCGCCGTCGTGGCCGACGCACCCGGCACCATGGCGGCGCGGGCCGCTTCATAGGCCGCGTTGTCGGCCGTGTGGCGAATGACATTCATCCATGTGAACTCGAACATCGCGAAAACGATCAGAAAAAACACCGGCGCACAGAGCGCGAACTCCACCGCCGCGACGCCACGACGCGCGCGGCTTGTTGCTGGTGATTTTGGCTGATTCTGTCGCCGTAACATCTTATTACTTACTCCGTAATCAAAACCGGTAGGGTGCGGGCAATCGTGCGAAACACCTCGCTCAAGTCGCCCGCCGTATCGGCGTGAAAGTGCGTTCCCCCGGTCTCGTCGGCAACGGCCCTCATGCGAGCGAAATCGGCATCGCGGCCAAAGGTGATTGTATGCACGACGATTCCAAGTCGCGAAGCATCGCGCGCGGGGATAATGGGTTCGATTCCCTGGTTGTGGTTGCCGTCGGTCATCAGCACGATTGTCGGAATTGC
>JBGSWC010000018.1:0-6406 GCA_041752635.1 Pirellulales bacterium
GGTTGTGAAAAAATGGGACTGGCTCCGCACCTAACTGAGTACGCGCGACGCAGCGGTTCAAAGTGCGGTGCCTGTCCCACTTTTTCACAACATGATCCGCGAGTGCAAAGTGAATAAATGGGACAGGCACTACGGACGATGCCAATTGGCGGGCCAAAGCCAATGCGCCGTAGAGCCAGTCCCATTTATTCACAGCCTCTGTGCGGGAATGACTTGCTTCTAACGAGCAATCGCGACGCGATTGTTCTTCAGCAGGTTGAGATAATCGATCGTGATGTCGAGGGCTTCTTTGTTGTAGTAGCTTTCGGTGTCGAATACCGGGCGATCGGAGTCGTTCAATTTTTCAAACGTCTCTTCTGTCTCTTTGTCGGCATCGAGTTCCTCGCGCTCGGCGACGAACTGCTGCTTGTTGAGCGTCACCGTTTCGCGGTCTTTTTGTTCTTCGAACTTGGCAATGCGGCGGGCTTCTTTGTCGAAGTCTTTCGACTGTTTCACGCGGCTGGTCGAGCGATCGCGAAGATCGCTTACCACGTTGGCATCGACCATTCCATATTGCTCATGCGAGAGGGCACCGACACGGTCGAACGCGAGGGCGAAATCGAGGTCTTCTTCGCCGACTTCAAAATGCTCGGTGAGCGAGGGAATCTTGACGTCAGAGACGACGCCTCGCACCTGAGTGCTGTCGCCGTCGGGACGATAGAACTGCTGGATGGTAAGCTTGAGCGCGCCAAGGTTTGGTTTGTTGGCGATGCGGAAAATGGCGTCGCCCAGGTCGTAGAGTTGCTGGACGGTTCCTTTGCCGTGCGTCGCCTCGTCACCAATCACTATGCCGCGGCCGTAGTCTTGAATGGCACCCGCGAAGATCTCGCTGGCGCTCGCGCTAAATTTGTTGGTGAGCACAACCAGCGGTCCGCTCCACACCATGCCCGCCTCGGGGTCGACGTAGGGCTGAGTGCGGCCGGTGGGGCCTTTCACTTGCACGACGGGACCTTTGTCGATGAACAGGCCGGTCATGTTGACCGCCTCGGTGAGCGATCCGCCACCGTTAAACCGCAGGTCCACAACGACCGCATCGACTTCTTCGCGGTTGAGTTCTTCGAGCAGTCGCCTCACGTCGCGGGTGGTGCTCTTGAAGTTAGGGTCGCCCCCACGAGCACCGTCCATATCCATGTAGAAGCTCGGCAATGCAATGACGCCAACGCGGAACGGCTGGCCGTTGGGCTTGGTGCCCCACTCGATCACCGCTTTGCGAGCTTCCTGGTTGGTGAGCTTGATTTCGTCGCGAGTGATGTTGTAAGTCACACGCTGTTTGGGGTTGGCAATCGGCTGAACTTCGAGGCGCACGACGGTTCCCTTTTGGCCACGAATCTGCTTAACGACGTCGTTCAGCTTCATGTCGACGATGTCGATCAATTCGCCCGTTTCGCCCTGTCCGACGCCAACGATCTGGTCACCCTTTTTGAGGCGGCCATCCGAGTCGGCGGCACCACCGGAGATGACTTCGACCACTTCGGTGTAGCCATCGGTGTTTTTCAGCGAAGCACCAATGCCATCGAGTTTCAACTCGAAAGCGATCTTGAAGTTATCGAGCGTAGTGGCAGACATGTAAGTGCTATGCGGATCGAATCCGCTGGTGATGGCCGACAAATACATCTCGAGCAGTTCGTCATTGTCGGTTTGATCCCAGCGACGTTCGATGCTGCGGTAGCGCTTGCGAAGTTTGTCTTGGGCTTCGGGTAATTTGACTTCGTCGGTCACCTCGGTAAGCAGGTCGTACTTGACCCGCTGCCGCCAGCGTTCGATCAATTCTTCGGTGCTCTTGGCATACTTGGCCTTGTCGCGGTCGCGGATCATCGATTCGTCGACTGTGAAATCGTGAGGGGCGTCGATTTGCTTGAGTGCCATGACCGAGCCTTCTTGCACTCGCTGCAAGAACCGCTCGAAAACGGTGTGAGCGAAACCAATGTCGCCGCGCTTAACCATGTCGTCGAGGTTGTCTTTTTGAGCCAAGAACTCGTCGACATCGCTCTGATAGAGGTAGATCTTCCAGGGGTCGAGAGCTTTGAGCAGGGCTTCGAGTCCCCGTTCAGAAATCTCGTCATCGAGTTGCCGCTGCGAAAGGTGCTGCCGCTCCATCAGCAGGCTCACCGCCAGGGCGATTTGCCGGTCGCGAGCACTGGGACCGGTTGGCCGCGCGAGCGATGGCACCGCGACCGCCAGCAAGGCGATGATCAGTAAGACAGGAATAACACGGCGTGAGGGTCGAACGAACTGCTTCATGATGAGCGCAAGCCTTAGAAGTTGCGAGAATGAACGAGTGGACAATCGCGTCCAAATCGGAAGGAGCCAAAATCGATAGGGGCCAAAGCTGCTGGGGTAGTTGAGCGTCACTCCTTAGTAAGTCGACGACCAAGCGGCGGCAACTTGTCTTCAAGTGTGGCAAATTGGCCGCAAAAATTGCCAAACCGTTGCAGAACACTTAAGAATAACGCTTTGCCGAACCGGTCGCAATAGAACTGGGTCGACACGCTAAACGATAATACGTCATTCCGCCGGACAATGTTCGCTCGGGCTCACACTGGCGATTGGCAAACAAAAAAGGCCACCCCCCGAGCTTTCGAGACCCATGGGAGGCGGCCCTCAAGGAAAAAACCGCAAGTTGCCGCGATAATAAACATCACTTGTTGACGCCAGACGCAGAGTTTCGCTGGTCCTTGCGACCGGAAGCAATGGCCAGGCTGAGCGGGCGAACTTAACGGCGAGGTTGCGGACCCTAGCCGCCAGCACCCGAATAAGTGAATGGGTATTCGTCGATTTATTACTAGAAGTTCCATGAACTCATTTCGTCTGACATGTGCAGTCGTTGCCGCCATCGGGCTCGTCGCCGATCATGCGGCAGCGGTGGGGCGATGGAATATGCCCTCCCGGGCCATCCAGTACTCCGCTTATGGCAACGGGCCCGGCTATCACGCTCCGATATTATTGGGCCCGGCGTTGCACGCTCCGGTTGCGAACCCGGGGGTGCAGCGACTACCGGCCCCGCTGCAAGCTCCTTGCCTCCCCGGCGGGGGGTGTTGGCAGCCGGAGCCGAGTTTCCGCGCACCACCTGGCGACATGTATCACCCCACGGTTCTTGGCCACTCGTTGTTCGCGGCTCCGTCGCTGACGGAACCGGTGATGGAGCCGACGCCGCAAAGGCAATTGAGGCCGACCGAACCTGCGAGCCCGAGCGACCAACCAGCCGCAGAGGCGATCCCGCTCCCCAGCGGCAACGACCCAGGCGACAATAACCCAAGCGACAACGATCGAAGTGCGGGGCCATCGCGGCCGCTAAGGGGTTGGCGCTGGTAGCTTGGCGCTCGCCGTGCCGTGCGGGACACTCGCGGGTCGGTTCTCGACTTACGCGAGGGGTGTGACGGTTGATTGTCAAGCTGCTTCTCTTCATGGTCGCCCTCGGACTGGTCGCACTTTGGCTGGGGCGCGGTTGGTGGCGGCATCGCCGGGCGGCGGCAGAACTGGCGCGGGCTCACAAGGCTTTCGCTTACCATCGCGATCGGCTCGCGGCCGAGTTCCTGCAAGCAGCCGGCTCGCAAGGCAAGCCGCGCGGATTGCGGTGGGTCCGCAGTGACCTCGATGGTCCCCCTTTTTTTGCGACCGATCGTACGAATGGCGATATTTATGCGCTCGTCGCGGTTATAATCGGTTTCGAGGCGATCGCCGGCGGAGGCATGGAGGATGTCGCAGCGGTCGGTAACCTCCGCAGCGGCAGTGCCGTGTTTCGTTGGCAGCGAGGCCGCTGGACCACCGATGGGTGGGCCATTCTGAATCTCGCGCCGCCCGAGGCGATTGCCCATTACACACAAAACTTAGTGCCGGTCACTAATACGCATATTACTGCCCTTGAGACTGAATCAAAGACAAAATAGTGGTTACTGTCATTCCCGCCTACTAGGCTGTGAAAAAATGGGACTGGCTCCGCACAGAGCTGGGCGAGAGCCACGAGTCGGCCACAAGTGCGGTGCCTGTCCCAATTTTTCACAACATTATCCGCGAGTGCAAAGTGAATAAATGGGACAGGCACTACGGATGATGCCACTTGGCGGGCCAATGCCGATGCGCCGTAGAGCCAGTCCCATTTATTCACAGCCTCTGCGCGGGAATGACGTTGCGTTAGCGAATTACTCCCAAGGAGAAACACCCATGAATGGTCGCACGTTAATCGCACCTGCACTTATTCTTCTTTTTCTTTGCCTTGCGGTCGCGGCCCGTGCGGCCGAGACGCCGCCGAACATTATCTTCATCTTCTCCGACGACCACGCCTACCAAGCGATCAGTTGCTACGGCTCGCAGGTCAATCAAACGCCCAACATCGATCGACTGGCGAGCGAGGGGATGAGGTTCGACCGCTGTGTGGTAACCAACAGCATCTGTGGCCCCTGCCGAGCCGTGATTCAGACCGGCAAATATAGCCATAAAAACGGCTTCTTTTCCAATGGTAATCGTTTCGACGGCTCGCAACAGACATTTCCAAAGCTGCTGCGCCAGGCCGGCTACCAAACGGCCCTGATTGGCAAGTGGCATCTTGAGACCGAGCCTCAAGGATTCGACTACTGGAAGGTGTTGCCCGGACAGGGACGCTATTACTCTCCCGCGTTTCTCACCCCTGACGGGAAGCAAACAATCCCGGGCTATGTCACCGACGTCATTACCGACCAGTCGCTCGCGTGGCTGCAGGATGGTCGGGACAAGTCGAAACCATTCATGTTGATGCTGCAGCACAAAGCGCCCCACCGCGAGTGGCAGCCGGGCCCGGCCCACGTCGGCGACCTCGAAGGAGTCACATTGCCCGAACCGGCGACGCTGTTCGACGACCACAGTGGGCTCACCCAAGCCGCCAAGCGGGCGACCATGCGTGTGCTCGAAGACATGCGCGAAGTCGAAGACTCGAAAGTGTTCGACGAAACGTCGCCCTACGGCCGCCAGCTCTTCGAGCTGATGACCCCCGCCGAGCAAGCAGCCTGGACGGCGGCTTACGCGAAAGAGAACGCCGATTTTCTCGCCAACAAGCCGACCGGAGACGAGCGAAAGCGATGGAACTATCAGCGGTACATTAAAGACTATGTGAAGACAGTCGCCAGCGTCGACGACAGCGTGGGGCGGGTGCTCGACTACCTCGAAGCGAACGATCTGGCCGACAACACAATTGTGATTTATAGCAGCGACCAAGGGTTCTATCTCGGCGAACATGGTTGGTACGACAAGCGGTTCATCTACGAACAGTCGCTCCGCGCTCCGCTCATCGTGCGCTGGCCCGGCATCGTCGAGGCGGGGTCGGTCGACAACCACATCGTTGCGAACGTCGACTTCGCACAAACGTTTCTCGACGCGGCCGGCGTCGCGAGCCCCGACGATATGCAGGGAGCGAGCTTGGTGCCTGTGCTCAAAGGCAAAACACCCGAAGACTGGCGCGACGCGTTCTACTACCACTATTACGAAGGGATCAAAAACACCCACACCGTCGGCGAGCACTACGGCGTCGTCACCGACCGCTATAAGCTGATGCACTTTTACACGCTGGGCGAGTGGGAATTGATCGACATCGAGAAAGACCCGAACGAAATCAAAAACGTCTACGGCGACCCCGCCTACGCCGACGTCCAAGCCGAGTTGCACGCGAAGCTCAAGGAACTTCGCGAAGAGCTCGATGTGAAGAACAACACGCCGGTGATCCAGTAGCGACGAGGGAGGATTCGTGGAAGACCCCATCAATCCGTTCGAGGTCGAAGTCGCAATTCCCCGCGACCAGTACGACGAACGACTCGAAGCGAAGGGCGCCGAAGCTTTGCGAGCAATGACGCTCGGCGAGCGGCTCGAGCGAGCGATGGCGCTCCACAAGTTGGGGCGCGAGCTGGCCGAGTGGGGCGTTAGTTCGCAACACCCCGACTGGACCGATGAGCAGGTTCACGCTGAAGTTCTCGAAAGGATGTTAGGTGGAGCAGCCCGCGCTATGACGCTTCGCGATTGAGGTGCTCGAGCAGCACGACATCGAGTATGCGCTCGTTGGTTCGCTCGCCTGTAGCTTGTGGGGCGAGGTGCGTTTCACGAACGATATCGACATCGTCAGAGGGCGACGTGTGTGCTCCCGAAGATGTCATTCTTGGTAAACTGATTGATCTCAAGCAGGGAGGCTCCGAAAGCATCTCCGCGATATTAGGAACGAACGCAAAATAACTTCCGCCTATGAACGAGTTACGATTGACGTTAGCATCGAGAGAACGGCAGTTGCGAAAAAATGGGACTGGCTCCGCAGCCTGTCGAGTCTCCAGCACTTGGGACCATTTTCTGCGGTGCCTGTCCCACTTTTTCGCAACGGACTGCTCCGCTCCAGCGCGAATAAATGGGACAG
>JBGSWC010000019.1:0-13704 GCA_041752635.1 Pirellulales bacterium
ATATGGAAATGACGTTCGATATGTCGGACCTCAATGGCGAAGGTGGGAGTGCACGTTCAGCTTTATTAACTGCTGCATTTACTTCGGCAACAATTGCCGTGTAGTTCAGGTAGTTGATACCAACTTCGACCGCCGCTTCAATCTCACTTAAAGCGGTTAGGGCGTCGTTTGCTGCTTGCAATTGTTCGTCGTCCAAGCCGGCTTGACCGATGTAATTTGATTCTTGGCTCTCGAGCGATTGACCGGCGCTAGAACCAATTCTTGTTTCCACAGAACTATTATTCGTACTCTCTGCTTGCGGTTTCTGACGTTCATTCGAGAATAGTGAGTCACCCCAAAGAACGATGGCCAAAGTCGCTGCAACACCGGCCAAAGATGCGACCAATAAGATTGCTCTACGTCTGGCACTTGAGGTGCGATTCTTCGACGCTTTGCCAATTGATCGCGTCGTCAGCTCAGTGTCCGCCCTGATAGTCGGTAAGGGCTCCACAACTGATGACAGTTTTGACGCAACGGGAACGACCGGTGGGGCAGCTACAATAGCCGGGCAAATTTCCGTTATCTGCCTCACCTTCGCGGGAATTCGCAATTTAGCTTTGCAATTCGGGCAAGCAATCGTTTCGACCGAAGATGAACGGTCCAAATCAATTGCTTGATGGCAACGCGGGCATTTTGCGGACACTTCAGAATTCTCCGTCGCTGTCCTAATCGGCTGAAGAGAGCGGATAGCTGGAATACGCCAGCGATTTGCTTCGACTCAGGATTGTAACACACTTCTGCGATCGCTGGTAAAGGCGATATGCCAAATAGGGTCAACGGCGGCGATCGGCGAAGAATGCGGGGAAAGCGACCCCAAAAAACGTCGCACTAGCATGCTATTTAGGGCATACCCTTATTGACATAAGCATGGTTGGCCGGTAGAATGAAGGCAGTCAACCTGAAAGCCTGCAGGAGCTTATAGAAATGATCGCTGCTTATGTCAGAGTCTCGACCATTGGCCAAAATGAATCGGGCCAAAAGCGAGAAATCGAGAGTTGGCTGCTGGGCAATGGCATCGACCCAAAATCCGTCTCATGGTTTGTCGATAAACGGTCGGACGATAATCTCGACCGATCCGAATTCGAGAGGCTGCAAAAAGCCATCTTCGATGGATCGATAAAGACCGTTGTCGTTTGGCGACTGGACCGTCTTTCGCGAAATCTTCGAGACGCCCTAAATGTGCTTTGTGACTGGTGCGATAAGAAGTTGCGAGTGGTCTCTGTCACCCAGCAAATCGATTTCAATGGCACCATCGGAAAAATGATTGCTGCTGTGCTGTTGGGTGTTGCCGAGATGGAACAAGAAACCCGGCGAGAGCGACAGAAGGCAGGGATAGAAGCTGCCAAGTCGCGCGGTGTCTACCAAGGACGACAGCCGGGCAGTACCAAGTCGAAGCCTGCCAGAGCGATTGAGTTAAAGCGACAGGGCCTCACGGCGAATGAGATATCACAAAGCCTTGGAGTCTCGATGCGGACTACTTTTCGCTATCTGACGAGTGCTGTCCACCCGAGTTGATAATGCCCGAGTACGATATCGCTGCTCAGTTGGCGAATTACTGTGACAACCAACATCTCAGCAGTTTCGTCGTCCCGAAAGCATCGCTGACAGATTGTGAATCGGCCATTGGTTACGTGCGGGTATCGACCCAACATCAAGGGCAAAATGGCTACAGTCTCGATATCGTGCAAGAAGCCGACATACAAGAATGCTGCAACAGGTTCGACTTAGAATTGCTGGCCGTGAAAGAAGATTGCGAAAAGGGATGGAAACGGGAACGGATCGGCTTGTATCGTGCGGTGGAATTGGCTCAGCAGAATCGATGCCCGCTTCTTGTATGGTCTTGTTCTCGACTGATTCGCCCGAAGCCGGGCACGGAAGTTTTTGATTACGAATTGGTGCGATGGTTGAGCGAGTCCGGCGTTCCGTTCTGCGAAGTTCGGAGTTTTGCCAGCGATGCCGAAATGGCTAGCTATCGCTCGGCAGAAATATCGGCATACAAGAAGAGTCGGAGCGAACTGGTCGGACGCCCCAAGAGCGATGTCTCGGATTCGATCATGTACGAAGTTGCCAAGCTAGAATCGCAAGGCTGCTCGCTGTCAGAGATTGCGCGGCATCTAAACAAACTGGGGTACAAAACCCCTAATGGCCGAAGTTGGACACACAAGCAAGTTGCCAGGTTGCCAGACTAGGCCTGGACAAAAGGGCTAAACGAGCAGGCGCGATGGCACCCACGGCAAACTCAAAATCGCTCCTTGACCGAATCAAGATAGGGCGTGTCCAGATTCTTGACTAGAACAACAAAACTACAGGCGATTGTGTCCTTTTCTTTTTTTGCACAACGCGAAGAGTCGCCCCGAGAATCGCGGGACTCGCAAGGCTACCGCATCGCTGTGCAATCAATTGCACTCGACAAGAGGGCATTTTCATTTGATATCCTCTAGCTTGTAGATATTCTCTAGCTGCTCAATAGCTTCAAACAACAAATGGTGCGGCCTATCAACATAGTATCGCTTCACGCCCGTTTCGGAGTGGCCGAGATAGAGGCTCGATAAGTGCGGGACTGCCGGGTAGAGTTTTTCAATCTCATTGGCTCCTGACTTTCTGAAGGTCTTAAAGCTACGATCATTGGGGAGACTCGCACGTTTACGTAAGCGACTGAAAGCATCGGTGATGTTATCGATGCGTTTCATTACGCCACTCTCCTTGAGCGTGCGAGTGAGCAGCGAACCGCCATGCTCGTTGACGAGAACTAGGCCCGAGTCTGTCTTGGTAGCTTGAGCTTTCAAGCTTCGTTTGGTTACAGTCCAAAGCTTGTGGCACTGTAATGGACCGTCTCCATTCTCGTCGCTCGTCTTGTGTCGGCCCCTTTTTATCACGCCATTTTTCCAATCGATCATCGAATGTTCAAGCGTGGCTATGTCGCTCTGGGTGTAGCCACAGTTTAGGGCTAGAGCGATATAGCATTTGGTTCGCGGAGAAGCCAGGGCGAACAGCTTGTGACACTCTTCGGGTGAATAGAAAGCGGGACGTGGCGGGGGTAGACTAATATCACGTGCCAGCGAATCGGCGTTTCTAGGAAGCGTGTCTAAGTAACCGTTCTCGTGTGCCCAGAGTAGGAACCGGCGAAGAATCGATAGCCTTTTCTTCGCGGTCGTTGGACTGATACCCCCCTTCGACTTGTCGAGCCGCTTGAGTTGCTGTTGCGTCTGCTTGTACTCGCGGAGCAATGACTCGTCGATTTGGTCGAGTTGCTTCGCTTTGCGATGGACGCAAAACCCCAAGAAGTCTTCTAGCTTCTGCCTATGCTCGGCGAACGTCTCGACAGATTTTTCTCCAGCATCAGATTCGCTCCGGCGAATTGTCAGGTAGTGCTGGACATGCGAGGGAATGTCGAAGTCCCCAGAATGCGGAACTTCTGGCGAACCAATTGACGAGCCAAGCGCCGCGTAATTTGATAGGAAAAAAGCTTGGCCTTGAGCAATCCGGCGTGGTCGAACTACCTCAGTAACCCCATTGTAATCGGCGGCGCGAAGCTGAGCTTCAATTGCACGCCACTCGTCGATTGCGAAATCATAACCCTCTTGGTCCGTCTTTCCCTTGCAAACACCCCCCGTCGCGAGATAATATCTCTTGCCGTTGCGATACTTAGACCAGCATTTTCGCTGTGGAACCCAAGTCAGCTCTCGCTTGCGTGGCATTTCTGGACCTCTTGCATACCGTATCCGTTAGTCGAAGGAGCAGCATATCATGGAGTTCGTTCGTATGCAATGTGTATGCAAAATGGACAGCAAACGGTACAAAACCGCGGTAGCGACACTTAAGAGAAATGCATTCCAATCTATTTAATTCAGTGTAATTTGATGATTTTTGGGGAGTGGTGTAATCGGTAGCACGACGGATTCTGATTCCGTTAGTCGGGGTTCAAGTCCCTGCTCCCCAGTTTTCGCTGCTATTCGATCGCCGATGTCGCATCGTCGCTCGAATTAGTCAGCCACCTTGGTCAGCTCAAAACAGACCAAGCGGTCCGCTCCACGCAGGTACAGCTTTCCTCTCGCGATAACCGGCGCGACCCATGCGTCGGGGGTGATGAGCGGGGTCCCTTCGTCGTCGACCGGGTCCATGCGGGCGACTTCGGTATAAGCGTCGGGCGTAGCTTTCAGCAGCCGCACAGTGCCGTCTTCGCCGAGGCAAACGAGGTGGTTGTCGGCATAAGTGAGCGACGCGCGGCCGAGACCTCGTTCGCTCCACATGACTTGGCCCGTTTTGAAGTTAACGCACCTGAGTTCAGCAGCGCCAGAGTGGCGGCCACTCGAGCCATAGAGATAGCCTTCGTGATAGACGGGCGTGTTCCAGTGGAGTTGCATCGCCATGTCGCGGCCGCGGTTCTCGTCGCTCCAAATGGTTTTGGCCGAGTTCTTGGTGACCTGCAGCAGCGCGCTGCCCAGCTCATAGGTTTCTGACAGAAAGACTTTGTCGCCAACGACGATTGGTGTCGATGCATTCACGCTTTCGAGCTTTGCCGAGCGGTAAGGAATCTCGAAAAGCACCTGACCATCAGGAATACGCGCCGCAATCAGACCGCCACGCGCGAACACGAGCACCATTTCAACGCCATCGATAGTGGCGACAACGGGACTCGCGTAACTGGCGAGTTCGTCCGCCGCCTTCCATTTCACTTCGCCCGTTTTCTTATCGAAGGCGATAACGCCCGAACCATTGGTGGCGACGTTGCCGTTGGCCGAGTAAACGTCGGGGGGCTGGCCGGCGGGGCTGCCGCCGATGTTGGCGACGAGCAGGTTCTCCACAACGACCGGAGTGCTACCGACGCCGAAGAAGTTGGTGACGACGCCGAATGTTTCACTTGTTTTGTTTTCCCAAACGAGCGCGCCATTGTCGATCTTGCGACATTGAAGAAGCCCTTCGGCACTCATTGTGTAGACGTGACCATCGCTGACAACTGGCGTCGATCGGGGGCCATTGTTGTAGCCGAGCATGTCGCTGTAGGCGGTCGCGTGCGACTTGGTCCAAAGCAAATCGCCCGAATCGGCGTCGCGGCAATGGAGTTGCACCTCGGCGCCATAGCGGCCGTATTCAAACAGCCGCGCACCGGCAACTGTTGGTGCTGTGTAGCTGACTCCAATTTCGGTCTGCCAGACGACCGGCAGTGGCCAATCGGTGCGAATGCCAGTGACGTTCGATCGCCCGTTGCGCTGGGGGCCGAGAAAATCGGGCCAATGGTCGTTCGCGTTGGGTTCGTCCGCGAATGCACAGCCAGCACCCACGGCGATTGCAAGCACTGCTATCGCGAACTTGTGCATCCGTTTGCTCGTGTCGGGTGGTGATTCATTAAAAGCATGATAGCAGACATACGCGAAATGCCACCTTTGTTTCGATTGATTCAATATGCGTCGCCGAAATAGCCGATGCGGACCGTGTGGGGGGCCACACACACTCGCGGCTTAGGACTTCACCGTGGCCTCATCTCTCCTGGGTGCCCAAGCTAGCTTAGCTTCGCTGTTCGCGCGGCTTTCGCCGGTCGCTAAACTTCTTGCTTGGATGGTAGCCCTCACGTGCCTCTCTGGAGCGGCTGAGTTGGCGACTGCCTCGACCGGCTGGAACCTTTCGCTTCTCGACAAGAATGGCGGCGCTGCCGTGCTGATGCTACTCGCCCTCGTCGGATTGCTAGCCATCGTCGCTTACGAGCGACGACCGTTGGCCGACTTTGGCTTGATCATCGACCGACTTTGGGTGCATAACGCTCTCGGGGGCCTCGTCGCCGGGTTGTTCGTCTACGGAGCCTACATCACGACGTGCGTCGTGTGTGGGGCCCTCACCGCATCGACGAGTGGAATTCACCCGCTGAGCGTAGGCGAAGCACTACTTGAAGTGGCTTTCGCAATTCCGCCGGCGGTCATTCAACAAGTCATTTTCGCTGGCTTGTTGCTCGGTCTGCTTCGCACGCAAACGGGCCGCTGGGGTGCCGTTGCGATCTCCGCTATCGTGTTCGGGTTGGCCGTCGCTTTGGGTAATAGCCAGGGTATCACGTCGGCATCGGGACTCGGGCTAGCTTTCGGCATGACGCTGCTGGCAGGGCTATTGGGTGTGCTCCGATTGGCCTCCGGCAGCATTGTTTTCCCCGCCGGGGTGCTCGCCGGCGCGCTGGCGTTTCGCCGCGTGTCGTCGAAACTTCAGCTCACCGAACTTGGAAACGATCAAGCGCTCATCGACTGGCTCGCACCGTTTGGCGATCCTCGGCAAGCCCCTGCCTTCTGGTGTTTCATGGCCCTATGTATTGCCATCGCTGCGATTGTTGTGATCTGGCGTGGCGAACCTCGGCTCGCGACCGACGCTGCCGCCGAGGCGAGTTTCAAGAGACTCAATCCCTTTTCAAACCTGCTGACGTTCATTCCGCTTGAACGCTGGGCGGTACTGCTCGTTCAAGCCAAGTTTCGCATCGATCCAATCTATGTGCCCCGGCTGATCGTCACTCTCATTGGCTCAGCCATCGGCACGCTGCTAGCATTGCCCGAGCGGTGGCTCGCTCCGCTGCTGGTGACCCATCGAGTCGAAGATCCGGTCTTTGTGATTGGTATTCATCGCAGCGGCACGACCCACCTACACAACCTATTGGCGCTCGATCCGCAGTTTCGCGCGCCGCGTAACTACGAGGTCTTCAACCCCCTCGGATTTATGACCGGATGGATCACTACAGCGCTCATGACACCAGCGCTCATGTGGCGACGGCCAATGGACTCTGTGCAGATGACACCCCTATCGAGCCAAGAAGAAGAGTTCGCGCTCACGGCCATGGGAAGCCCATCGCCCTACGCGGCTTTTTGTTTGCCGCGCGAACACGGGCGCCACTGGAAGTACGTTCATGCCGAGTCGTTCACGCCGGGCGAAGCGGTTCGCTGGCGACGAGACTATCTGTTGTTTTTGCGGAAGATCACCTGGTGGAACCGCAAGCGGCCGCTGCTCAAGAATCCCGCCAACACAGGACGAATAGCGATGCTCAGGCAGATGTTTCCGCATGCGAAATTTATTTACCTCGTGCGGAATCCCGATGCTGTCTATCGGTCGAACTTGCACTTTGCCAAACAAGGCTTGGTTGTGTTTCAATTGCAGGAGCCGAGCGACGAGAATAACTACGCCGACGAGTTCCTCGAAAACTACCGTCGTGTGTCGGAGACGGCCGAGCGCGATCTTGCCAACTTGCCGACGGGCCAGGGAGTCCGCATTCGATTCGAAGAACTCGATGATTCGCCGATCGAAACGATTGCGGCGATCTACGCACAACTCGATATGGAGTTCACGTTCGCGTTTCAACGACGGCTCGATGAATACGTGAAGCGAAACGCCGACTATCGTAAGAATCGCCAGACACCACTGCCGGCCGACCAAGCTAGGGCTGTCCGCGCGGCAATGGGTCCGTTCTATGCCGCGTGGGGATACGATGAGAGCACAGCCGACCGCAGGGCGGCGTAGTTTGGTTGAGCCGTCGGCGCTAGCCGCGGGTAATTTTGATAAAAACCCGCGGCTAGCGCCGTCGGCTCAATCGCTGAAGGATGAGACGAGAGAGCTTTACTCGGTCTCCGCAACCGACCAGTCGCGACGTTGACGCGAGCTGGGGATGCTCATTGCTTTGCGGTATTTGGTGACCGTTCGGCGAGCGACCGTAATGCCGGCCTTGGCCAGCTCGTCGACGAGCGCATCGTCAGAGAGTGGTTTGCTCTTGTCTTCGTTGTCGACAATTTCTTGCAGCTTGATACGCACTCGGTCCCAGGCGACCTCTTCGCCGTCGGCGCTCGTTGTACCGCCGACGAAGAATCGCTTGAGCGGGAAAATCCCTCGCGGTGACTGAATCCACTTATCGTCGACCGCGCGGCTAACAGTCGTCACATGCACACCCACCTTATCGGCGATCTGTTGCATCTTGAGCGGCTCGATGAATTCTGGACCTTCTTCGAGAAACTTCGTTTGGTGATCGACGATCGCCTGCGACACGCGGGTCAGTGTGCTGCGACGTTGTTCGATCGCGTCGATCAGCCACATGGCTGCGTTCACTTTTTTCTTGATGTATTCTTGCGTCTCTTTGTCTTTGGTAATCGCCGCCTCCTGCAGCATTTTTCTCATGCGAGGATTGATATAAAGCGAAGGCACATCGCGCCCTTCGAGCCGCACTTCGTATTTGCCCGCGTCGTTGAGGTCGACAAACACGTCGGGCGTAACATTCGGCACAGTCGACTCGCTGAAGTCGGCCCCGGGCTTTGGCTTGAGTTTACGCAGCTCGTCCCAAATCTCTTTGATTTTGTCGATCGAGTAGCCGGTCTTCTTACTAATCAGCGGCAGGCGATTGTTTTCGAGGTCTTCGAGATGGTGTTCGATGAGCGTGCGCAGCTCGTCGTACATCGCCATGCCGGGCGTCAGTTGCAATAGCAAACACTCTCGCAAATTGCGTGCGCCGACACCGGGCGGGTCGAGATGCTGAACGGCGGTGAGCGCCCGCTCGGCGAGAGCCAGTTGTTCTTCGCGCCACGATTCGGCATTGCCGTTTAACTCAGCCGGCGCTGGCGGCAACACTTCGGTCAGTGGCGACTTGAGGTAACCGTTGGTGTCGAGGCTGAAGATGATGCGTTCGGCCATCTTCTTGAGCGACGGTTCGAGCTCGAACCAACTCAGTTGATGTTCCAGGTAATCGGCCAACGTCTCGGGACGCGACGAGATGCTCGCCATTGCGTCGTGTTGGCGGTCTCCAGCCGATTCGATTTGATCGCGCGAAGGTCGGCTCCGCTCTTCGTAGTCGTCTGGCAGGTTTTCTGCCATGTTGACGAGTCGCTCGAAGTCGTCTTCGTTGTTATTTTTCTCGTCGACAACGAGCTCACGCTCGGTATCGGCCAACCCGTCGGGGCTCTCGTAATCGCCTTCGTATTCGTCGGGATCGTCGGAGTCAGAGAGTTGTTCGAGTGCCGGGTTGTCTTCCATTTCTTGTTCGATGCGTTCTTGCAGCGCCATGATGGGAAGCTGCAGTATTTCCATCGACTGGATCATCCGCGGTGCAAGCACCTGCTTCTGAGCCATCTGCATCTGTTGACCGAATGAAAGCCGCATCGAAATTACGCCATATGGTTAGTCGGTGTCGGCCAACCGGGGCCACACGCGACGGGAAAATCGTTAGTCTCTCGTGGAGTGATGCCCCACGTACTCTCGACCCACAGCATACAGCCGTCAGGGGCGTAGGGTCAAACCTTCTGCAATGAGAGCTTAGCACACAAGCGAGAAAGGGGCCGCGGTCGACGAGCAAATGAAAGCGGATGTAGCGGTTTTCGCGGCCAAATTCCGGTCTCGACGCCGACAAAGGCCGTCGGTCATTGGCCCACCGGCGAAAATGCAAAAATCAACCAACACGAGTTGACAATTCGATTTGACGATTCGATGTCGAATGACGTCACAGGGGCTTGATCGGACCCCTTAGCACGCCTCGCGACCGGTTATGCCTCGGGCGGGCCGGTAAACTTTTCCATCATCCCTTCCATGCCGGGGATTCCCATGCCACCGGTTACTTCGGCCATCGCCTTTTGCTTGATTTCCTCAACTTTTTGCCGAGCGTCGTTGAATGCCGTCGGAAGCAGATCTTCGATCAACTCGCAGTCGTTCTTTTCGGCTAGCTTCGGATCGATGCGAACGGCGAGCGTGATCCCTTCGCCGGTCATCGTCACTTCGACCATTCCGCCCCCGGCCGTGCCGGCCACCCGCTCGCTCTTAAGCCGATCGGCCATTTGCTGCATGCGGCCTTGCATCTCTTGAGCCTGTTTCATGATGTTACCAATATTGCCAAGTTGGCCGAGGCCCTGAAGGAAGCTCATCGTGCTGTTTTCCTTATGCTGAATTGCCGTGCCGAGTCGTTAATTCTGTTCGACGCGCGGCGGAATAACTTTGAGTCGGCTCAGGTCGACGTCGAATAACTCCATCACCTGTTTCACTAAGTCGCGCTCGACGACTTCGCTCGTCAGCTCGCGGCGTGACATTGGTTTCGCGGCTGGCTGGTTGGTGGCCGCCGTGGCGAGGCTCTTATCGATACCAAAACGCACCGTGACCGAGCCACCTGCCGACGTGGCGAGCGCTTGTTCTATCTGTTGTTTATTCTCTGGTCGCTCACAGATGTCTTTGCTGAATCCATGCTCAGGCGAAAACACGACTTCAATGGCTCCATCGCTTGCCAACACAACCCGCTCGGCAAGCGCCGCATTATCGGCAATGAGGCCCTCGATGGTGGTGAGACTTTGCTGCCAAAGCTTTGGCAAAGTCGCCGCATCGAGCGACGCTCGTGTCGCCCGATGTGCGTTAGGTTCGCTGTTTTTCGTGTCAGCCTGCTGCGCTATTCGACGTACATTGGGCTGAGAAACAGTCGGTCGCTGAGGTGCAGTTGGACGTGCTGTTGTCGGTAGCGGGGCTGAATTACTCGTGTCGATGCCCGCTGCGATCTCCGACAGATTGTCGAGATCGTGCAGGTGGCAGATTCGCACGGCCGCCATCTCGGCGAGCGTGCGGGCGTGGACACTCACTCGCAGTCGTGCCGCCGTTTCGTCGAGAATCGCGACGATGGCCAAAACTGTTTCGACACCAAGTCGCTCAGCGAGCGACTTGACTGCCGCAAATTGTGTCCGCAGGGCGAAACGAAACTGTCGCTCATCGCACCCCACGCGGGCCGCCATGATGTCGCGAAAGTAGCCGATGAGCTGGTCGATAATCTGCCCCGCGTCGGCCCCGTCGTCCATCGCCGAGTCAAGTTCAGAGAACGCGACGTTGGCATTGCGATCGACAAGCGCCTCAACCAAACTCGCCAGTCGGGTCGCCGGAGCGATCCCGAGCAAGTGATTGACATCGTCAGAGACGATCTTACCATCGCAGCCGGCCAATAGCTGTTCGAGCAACGACTGGCTATCGCGCATCGACCCGGCGGCCCGTCCGGCGAGAATCGCCAGCGACTCGGCATCGATCTCGACACCCTCGTTGACAGCGATTTGCGCGAGCCGGTTTTCGATGCTCATCGCGTCGATGCCGGCAAAGTCGAATCGCTGGCAACGCGAGAGAATCGTGATTGGCACCTTTTCGGGTTCGGTCGTCGCAAAAATGAACTTCACATGTTCGGGAGGTTCTTCCAGCGTCTTCAAGAGCGCATTGAATGCGTCTTTCGAGAGCATGTGCACTTCGTCGATGATGTAAATCTTGAATGTCGCCCGGCTGGGGCGGATGCTCGCGTTCTGGCGTAACTGGCGGATGTCGTCGATGCCGCGATTGCTGGCACCGTCGATCTCGATCACGTCGACATCGTCGCCTCCTGTCACGCTGCGACACACGTCACACTCGTTGCAAGGGGTCGGGGTCGGCCCGCGTTGGCAATTGAGCGCCTTGGCCATAATGCGAGCGGCTGAGGTCTTGCCGACGCCGCGCGAGCCGGTGAAGAGATAGGCATGACCAACTCGACCGGCGGTGATCGCCTGCTTGAGTGCTCGGGCGACGTGTTCTTGTCCGATGAGCTCGTCGAATGTCTGGGGCCGGTACCGCCGGGCGACAACCAAATAGTCGCCTCTCTTAGTCGGCTCGCTGGTATCGTCGACAGTGACCGACATCGAGCAGACCATTGGAGACGGGGGAAAACCAAACGATGATAGCGGCAACCGGCGAGAGACCCCCACACAAAGAAGCACAGGCTTATGGCTGCTGCGTTTCCACCCTGACCAGGTTCGCAAGGCCCCCATTGCAGGGGCCTCTCGCCCGATGCCGCTACAAAGATAAGTATCGCGGACGAGGGCCTTAGGTCAATTGGGGGCGCTTACTGCTATTCCCGTGAAGGCGGGAATAGCGGGAAACGCGTCAACCGCCGACTCGCTGGCGAATGGCCTCGATTTCTGCGCGTTCTTTCAGCCGCGACTTGGTCGCTTCGAGTTTGCTGGCAACTTCGGCTAGTTCGGCAGTCGACTCTTGTTTCTGACGTTTTGCCTGGGTCAGAGTCGTTTTAACTTCGTCGAGTTGTTTTTGCAGTGCATCGACCTTGCTTTGCAAATCGACCTGCGTCGCCTCGGTCGCTGTTATCGATTCGGCCAGTCTCTCGAACTGTACACTTTGCTCGACATGTTGCTCGGCCAATCGCTCGGGTTCGGCAACGAAGGAAGCTTGTTGTGCTTGAAGTATGGCGAGATGACTCGCGGCATCGCTCGCGATTTGCTCGACCTGCGTCACTCGCTCGCGCGATTCGTCGAGTCGTGCTGCTAACGTCGACAGGTCGGGGCAATTCTTCATCGCTTGTTCAGCGGCTTTCACCCTTTTCTGAATTTTGTCAGACGATTGACGCGATTGTCTCATCTCATCGCTTGCGGTCTGAATCGCCGCTCGCATTTCGCGGAACGTGTTCTGAGCCTGATCGGCTCTCGTGCGTGCTTGTTCAAGGGCAGTCGCAGTGGCGTCAATTTGCTGTTGCAATTCGGTTTCCTTTTTGGCCGACTCTTTGCGTTGTTTGTCGTCGGCATCGCCATCGGTGGCGACACTCGCCCCCATCGCGGCGAGTTGCTTTTGCAAGTCGGCCAATGTGGTTTGTAACGTGTCGACAGACTCCCGCGACTTGATCATCGCCGCCTCGGCATTCGTGCGGGCGTGCTGTGCCGCGGCCAATGCCTCGGCTTTGGCGTTTGCGTTGGCTTCGGTGGCTACCTTGGCTGCTTGCGCTGCGGCGAGTTCGGACTTCATGTCGGCCAACTTTTGCTGCTCGGCAGCCAGCTTTTCTTTGGCCGCCTGAGCGATAGTTTTTGCCTCGGCGAGCTGTTTGTTTAGCTCTTCCTGACGAGACGCTTGCCGCGTGATTTGTTTGGCGAGCGGTGGCGGATTCACGGCAAGAGTCGCGATCGGCTGTTTTTGATCGACGTTCACGAGTCGCACCTCGCCGCTAAAGTCTCCAACAATGATCGACTTTTCGTCGAAACTCACACAAACCGACAGCGCGATGTCGGGCATTTCGGTAAGCGACGCCAGTTCCTTGCCATTGGTGTCGAACATTTTTGCACGGCGATCACGACCGGCGGTGAGCAGTTTGCCAGTTGGAGTGAAGTTGATCGCGAGCGTACCGCTGCCGTGAGCGCTGAAAGACTTTACTTCTCGACCGTCGGCACTCCAGAGTTTCACCAAGTTGTCGTCGCTGGCGGTCGCGACAAGTTTCGAGTCGGCTCGCCAGCTTACGGCCGTGATCGAGTCTTTGTGGCCCGCGAGCGACGACACAGTCCGACCGGTGCCCGCTTCCCACAGATAGGCATTGCCTCCACGATCGGCCGTGACGAGCAGTTTGCCGTCGGGGCTGAACTCCAAGGCGGTGACCCAGTCGGTGTGCTTGGCGATCTCGAACAGCGACTCGCCATCGGCGGTGCGCAGGACTCGCACTTTTCGGCGCGGCCCGCCGAGCGCGACGAGCGAATGGTCGGCCGTGACATCGGCCGCCAGCACCACGTCGATTTCGTCGCCCAGGGTTGTCAGTCGGCGACCCGATTTCACGTCAAACAAGGCAACCTTGCCGAGTGCCCCACCTCGGCCACCCGCGACCAAGAGCAAATCACCGTTACGGCTGAACCGAATGACCTGGGGCACTCCTTCGAGAAATGGAAGTACCCCCAGCAATTG
>JBGSWC010000020.1:0-12638 GCA_041752635.1 Pirellulales bacterium
GCAACGAGTAGATCGTCTTGCGGATCGGTGCCTGCTTTCGGCTGCTCGTTCCGTCGCGGTGTTCTACCTCGCGGTAGTGTCGAAAAAAGCCGACATCGTTGACCGTCGTTTCGATTCTCAGCACGCGGCCAAACTTGTCGTCCATCTTGATGGCGGCCTTGCCGGCGGCGTGGTGCTTAATGCACGTGCCTTCAATCCGTGTATGAAAATTAGTCCCCATCTCCGCTTCGTAGTTGCCGTGCAGCTTCTTTCCCAGAAACGTCGCGACCTGCGGAGCCTGCACCGCATGAATGGCCGTGCGAGTCAGCTCCTCATAGATCGGCGCCAGATCGCCCGCGCGATGAAAGACGACGTCGGTGGCATATTCGGCTTGCATGAGACTCCAGTGGTACCGCTCGCCGAACGTCTGGAGCACCGGACAGAACTGCTTGGCATACTTATCGAGCCGACTATGCAACTTGGTCGCGTCGAAACGATCGGCCAGTTGCTGCGCCTGGTCCCAGTCGTCGATGGCGAGAAACGCGTTATCCAGCAGGTGATAGCCGATGCCCCGTTTGTCCAACTGCCGGGCCAACCAATTGTGGCCGTTGAAGTAAAACTGCAAGCGAAACGGACACCAGGTCGGTACGCGTAGATAACAGAGTCCGAACTGCTCGTCGATGAAGTAAAAGTAGTAATGCAGGCACTTGCCGCTATCGGGCTTGAGAAACGTGCGGTGCGTGCTCTTGTCATGCCACGGCTTGCACGAGGTACACGATTCCATCGCCGAGAAGACATGCACCAGTCCCGGATGATTGCCCCGTGCTTGGAGAATCTCCTGGATGCGGTCTTCTTTGCGAAACGACTTGAGCTTGCGAATGAACTCGATTTCCACGCCCGCTTGGGCCGCGACCCGCTCGGCGTTCTCGCGAATGGCCTCCTTCAGCGGCTGGGCGAAGCGCGGGTAATCGAAGATGCGAATCTTGCGAGCGGAAAGAAACCGCGTCATGCCGTCGGCATAACAGGCCGTCGGCAGCGTCCCCTGAATGACCACCCGATCCGGGCACTCCAGGACGCCGGCAATCTGCTTCGCACAACGATCGATCAATCCGCTCATGGGAGGGCCCTCGCGTCGACAGGAAGAAGGCAGTCACGACCATTCCTCATTGGAAACCCAACTCGCACAACTTACAATTCCTATTTGGTTCCGGCTCTGCCGGGTTAGGAAATCCAAAAAGTCATTCTTTCAACGAGTCTCGATAGGTGGCATATACGATGAGCATCGCCCGCTTTTCATTCTTATTCGTTGCAGCGACTAACTTTGCTCTGCTGTTCTACGTCGCACAGTCGGCCAGCGCCGACGACGCTTCGCCAAAAGAGCCGAACATCGTGGTGATCTATGCCGACGATCTCGGTTACGGAGACGTACAGAGCTACAACCCAGAGCGAGGCAAAATCCCCACGCCACACATCGACCGCTTCGCGTCACAGGGCATGCGATTTACCGATGGCCATTCCTCGTCGGGGGTCTGCTCCCCTTCGCGCTACACTTTGCTAACGGGGCGTTATCATTGGCGTACGCGTTTGCAGTCGGGCATCGTCAGCTTGTGGGGCGCGCCGTTGATCGCGCCCGATCGCATGACAATTGGCACGCTCGCACAGCAACACGGCTATCGCACCGGTTGCATCGGCAAGTGGCATCTTGGCTGGGACTGGCCCATTCCGAGCGATCGCGCCGCGCTGTTCAAAGAGCGGCCCCAAGGCGAAGCGGTGGCGACCGATGCCCATCGCGCTGTCTGGAACGAGGTTTTCTCGCAACCGATCGGCGGGGGGCCGATCACGCGTGGCTTTGACGTTTACTTCGGCACCGACGTGCCCAATTGGCCGCCGTTCTGTTTTATCGAGCAGGATCGCACCGTCGGTATTCCCAGTCAATTTCTGCCCGCCCGCCTGCTGAAGAATAATCAGGCCAGCAACCAAGGACCAACCGTCGAAGGCTGGAAGCTCGAACCAATCCTGCCCACGCTTGGCGAGCGTGCCGCACAGTTCATCACGTCGTCGGCAGAACAGTCCGAACCATTCTTGCTGTACCTTCCACTCACGGCACCCCACACACCTTTGGCGGTGAACGACGAGTGGCGCGACAAGAGTGGTCTGAATACCTATGCCGATTTCGTTATGGAAACCGATGCCGTGGTGGGGCGTGTGCTCGCAGCGCTCGAGGAGAGTGGCGAGGCAGACAACACGCTCGTCGTCTTCACCAGCGATAACGGTTGCGCCCCCTACGTCGGAGCGCCCCAACTCGAAGCAAAAGGCCACTACCCCAGCGGCCCGCTGCGAGGCTATAAGTCCGACGCCTGGGAGGGAGGGCATCGCGTTCCTTTCCTCGTTCGCTGGCCAGGTGTCGTCAAGCCAAACAGCATCTGCGACCAACTCGTCCATCAAGCCGACCTCATGGCCACCTTTGCCGAAGTGCTTGGAACAACGCTGAGAGATGAAGCTGGTGAGAATAGTGCCGGCGAAGACAGTTTCAGTTTGCTGCCCTTACTTGAAGGAGCCGACAAGCCCGTCCGCGACAATGCCGTGAGCGCCTCTTCGGGCGGCATCCCGGCCGTGCGTTTCGGCCAGTGGAAGTACATTCCCGCCCCCGGTTCCGGTGGTTGGGGAAAAGGAGGCGACCAGTCACAGCCCGTTCAGCTATACGACCTGGCGAGTGACATCGGCGAAACCAAGAATCTCGCAGCGCAAGAGCCCGAACGCGTCGCACAGATGCAGGCGCTGCTCGAGAACCTAATCGCCCGAGGCCGCAGCACGCCGGGGCCGGATCAACCGAACGATGTGAAAGTCCGCCGCTATTTTCAATAGGCCAATTGACAATCGTTGCCGAAGACTTTTGCTCAGGCTAGTCGGCACGGCTTTCCGGGCGGAGTTAAAGCCAACCACCGCGAACCAGGTATCGTGCCCTGTCCGCCGGGGGTTCCCTGGACCAATTTTCGCAACCAACTAACTCAATTCGGTGTCACCGCAGGTTTCACACCACCATGTTGTTCGCTTTGAATTTTTTTAACGGCTTCGTCAACGCTAATTGAGGGTACCTCAAACTCGCCTTTCGCGTTTTTTTCGATCCATTCGACCTCGCCGCTGGGGCTGATAGGACGCATCGCGTATCTCTCGCCGTAGCGGTAATGACCTTGTTCGGGATTCAGGAATGCAAGGTAACGCTGACGTTTGAGAGGCTGCCACACAGCTGAGCTCCGTGGAATCGTTGAACCCACAATCGCAATCCGCCGATTTTCCGGAGTCGGGCTAAGGTCCGACTTCAGCGTCTGCAAAACTTCGGCTTCGGCGACATAAACGTCCGTTTCTTGCTCGTCTCCCGTGGATACTTCGATTTTGTCCACTTTTTGCACATCGATAATGGCGACCAAGGACGCACCATCGTAAAAGTCTTTTACCGGTGCGAGCAACGCTTGCCCCGCAAAGGTCGATGCTTGCGAAGTTACCATCAACATGGCGACGAAAACGAAGTGTTCGAGTGTTTTCATATCTGTACTTGAGTCCGCAAAAAAGGAAGGGATGTGTTGTTGAAATCGCTCAGTCGGTATTGGCCCTATGCCGATGCATGCATTTTCGAACGCTGGAATCTCACCGCTGCAACTGATTCGCAACTTATGGTCATAGTGAGTCGCAGATTGCGGAAGAAAAGTTCCGACTTTCGGGTAGTCGGCGTGCGTGGTAACCTATAGATCCTGCGGACCAAGGGCACGCGTTCGCGAAACCCTCCTTCTATTCGAGCAGGCGATGATACTCAATTCAGTGGACAAATTCTCTCGACCCGCCCTGGTGGCGTGCCTGTTGGCATTGGTCGCAACTGGCTGCAACGGAAACTCCTCGGAGGGGCCGCGATTCGCTTTTGTCACCAATGGCGTCGCCAGCTTTTGGACGGTGGCGGCAGCGGGTGCCAAGCAGGCCGGCAAGGACAAGGGTGTCGAAGTGACGGTCGTCATGCCCAATGGGCTGACCGACCAAACGCGCAAGCTCGAAGATTTGATCAGTCGAGGAGTCGACGGCATCGCGATCAGTCCCATCAATCCCGAACACCAAACCGACATTCTCAATAAGGTTGCCAAAGAAACCTTGTTGATCACACAAGATTCCGACGCGCCCGACAGCGACCGACTGGTCTATATCGGCATGGATAATTACCAGGCGGGGTTGATGGTGGGCGAACTTGTGCGCGACGCGCTGCCCGATGGGGGAAGCGTGATGCTGTTCATTGGAAGGATCGATCAAGACAATGGTCGATACCGGCGGCAAGGCACCATCGATGCTATCCTCGGCCGCGAACCCGATCGCACCCGACGAGATCCGCCCGGTGAGGTTCTCAGAAGCGACGATGGTAAGTATCAAGTGCTCGGCACCCTGACCGACGATCTCGATATGGCCAAGGCGAAGGCCAATGCGGAAGACACACTCACCCGCCATCCCGACATAGCGGCGATGGTAGGACTATTCGTGGGCAATCCGCCAACCATCCTCGAAGCCCTGGATCGCGCCGGCAAACTCGGCGAAGTGAAAGTCATCGGCTTCGACGAAGACGACGCCACTCTCGCCGGCATTCGCGACGGAACCGTTGTGGGAACCGTGGTCCAGGATCCTTTTCAGTATGGCTACCAATCGATCGAGATGCTGGTCAACCTTCACAAGGGCGATCGTTCTGGCATTCCCGAGAGTAAGTACATTGAAGTCCCCCCGCGAATGATCGACAAAGAAAACGTCGACGAGTTCTGGACGACACTGAAAAAGCAACTCGCGGGCGACCTTTAGTCCCCTCCTCCCAGATGGGGGAGCGCTAGTACTACTGCGCTAAGTTGAATCACTAGCTTTGCCACTTGATTGCCACGAAAAATACCAAAAGGCACAAAAAATACCGACCAAAACGTGCTTCCCGATTAGTGTAGGGTCTTCTGAACAGCGTTATGTTGCGGTTTCTCAATCAGTTCGTTTTTTGTGCATTTTTGCGTTTTTCGTGGCTAATTGACAGCAGCCTGTTCGACCCGACACGGCGATCCTTTATAGCTATTCATTAACCCCCGTCTCTTCTTGGTCGCCACATCCGCCCCCAACTCGATCCTCGAAGCTCGCAATGTGAGCCAACGATTTGGTGGCGTACAGGCACTCTCGAACGTTTCGCTCAGTGTTCGGCCGGGGGAGGTGCTCGCTGTGGTGGGCGAAAACGGCGCGGGCAAGAGCACGCTGATGAAGATTTTGGCCGGGGTAATCCGGCCCTCTGCCGGTTCGCTTGTGCTCGATGGGCAGCCAGTGGTTTTTTCCAACGTCCAGCGGGCGCTAGCCGCCGGTGTGGCGCTGATACATCAGGAGTTGAACCTCGCTACCAACCTGAATGTCGGGGACAATATTTTTCTCGGCCGCGAGCCAAATCGCTTTGGATGGATTCGCCGGCGGATCGTTGATGACGAGGCACGCAAGTACCTGGGGCAACTCGGCCTCGACGTTTCGCCTTGGGCTCGGGTGAGCAGCCTGCCGATCGGTCAACAGCAGCTGGTCGAAATCGCCAAGGCCCTGAGCATCGAGGCGCGAGTCTTGATCATGGACGAACCGACGTCGTCGCTATCGCAGACAGAAGCCGACCGGCTCTACTCGGCCATTCGGCAGTTGCGCGAACAAGGCGTGGCGGTCGTTTATATCTCGCATCGACTCAACGAGGTCGTCGACTTGGCCGACCGCGTGGTTGTGCTTCGCGACGGCAAACATGTGGGGGAACTGACCGGCGGCGATATCGATCGCGATACGATTGTGCGGATGATGGTGGGGCGCGACATTTCGCAGTTCTATCATCGCACTCCGCACGCTGCGGGCAAAGCGGTGCTGGAAGTGCGAGAGCTTCGAACATCGACCTATCCAAAACAGCCAATCTCGTTTTCGGTCGCAGCGGGAGAAATCGTCGGGCTTGCCGGTTTGATGGGCGCAGGACGAACCGAGTTGCTGACCGCGATCTTTGGCGTCGAGCCAGCCATTGGTGGCGTCATGGCGATCGACGGCAAACCCTTCAGGCCCCAAGGTCCGGCCGGCGCGATCGACGCGGGCGTGGTTTTAGCGCCCGAAGACCGCCGACAAAGTGGTTTGGTGCTGCCAATGGGCGTGTTTCGGAATCTCTCACTTGCCAGCCTCCGCCGCCGGCTCAATCGCATTGGGTTCGTGCGAAGGGGTCGCGAGCGGGAACTCTGCACCCTTGCGATCGACCAACTCGGCATCAAAACCGCTGGGGGCGACACGCCGGTGCGATTACTCTCGGGCGGAAACCAGCAGAAGGTCGTGCTCGGCAAGTGGCTCGCCACCGAGCCACGAGTGCTGCTGTTGGACGAGCCGACGCGCGGCATCGACGTGGGCAGCAAATCAGAAATTTACACTCTGATGCACGAACTGGCGGGTCGCGGCCTCGCTGTGCTTTTTGCTTCGAGCGAGATGGAGGAAATCATCGGTTTGTCTGACCGGGTACTCGTCATGCACCAGGGACGCATCACGGGCCAGCTCACACGCGCGCAGTTGAGCGAAGAATCCATCATGCACCTGGCTGTCGAACAACAACGGCCCGCCCCTGCGAGTTCATCGGCATGAAGGTACATTGTTGGAAGTCGTAACTTGATTGCGTAAGGCGAGATAGCCACGAAAAACACAAAGAGCCACAAAAAGTCGATTAAGAAACCACTCCCGGGTAGAGTAAAATCTCTGGAGATGCATGACTTAGTGGGTCGGCCGATAAAACACGTTTCCTTTTTTGTGCCTTTTTGTGTTTTTTGTGGCCATTCAGAAACAGTAGTCGGCCATTTCGAGAAACGTGTAATGTCGTTCCAATTCGTGATCTTCGACTCAAACGCAACGAAATATGCCCGAACGTCGCTTTAGCTTGTCGGTCGAGGGATCGAAGATTCTTGGCATCACCTGTCTGTTGTTGGCGATCAGCGTCTATACGGCGCTGTCCAGCAATCGATTCATCATGGCGGGCAATCTCGAGAACGTCGCTCATCGCACGGCGCTGTTCGGCATCCTTAGCATCGGTGCCGCCTTTGTGATTATCACCGGCGGCATCGATCTTTCGATTGGATCGGTGGTCGGCTTGGTAGGCGTCATGCTGCCTTACTTGCTGACGATACGACATTGGTCGGTACCCGCCGCCCTCGCCGCCGTCGCCGCGATGTCGTTGGCCATTGGTCTTTTTCATGGCTACATGATTACCAAGGTTCGCTTGCAGCCGTTCGTAGTCACGCTGTGTGGGCTGCTATTGTATCGCGGTCTGGCTCGTTGGCTCACCAACGACCAGCCACAAGGATTCGGGTTGGACTACAAAAACTTGCGGACTCTGGCGACAGGTCATGTTCCCTTGTTCGATTGGCAGTTCCGCTTGCCCGCGACGATGCTCATTTTGATCGTCGTGGCGGGAGTCGCCGCAGTGATCCTCAACTACACTGTGTTTGGCCGGTATCTGCTGGCCATCGGCAGCAACCCCGAAGCGGCCAGGTACAGCGGCATCAACGTCAATCGCGTCACGCTGGCCGCTTACGTTTTGTGTTCGGCATTGGCGGGGTTGGGGGGCGTGCTGTTTGTGCTCGATGTCAACGCGGCTCCGCCGAGCAATTTTGGAGAATTCTACGAGCTGTACGCCATCGCCGCCGCCGTGCTCGGCGGCTGCTCGCTGCGCGGTGGCGAAGGAAACATTCTGGGAGTGGTCATCGGCGCGGCCGTGATGGTCGTCCTCCGCAACACCATCAACCTGGTGCATCCGGAGTACCAAAACATCGAATTCGCCATCATCGGCGGCGTGATTCTCGCGGGCGTCACCATCGACGCCCTAATCCGGCGAATGCTCGCGTCACGTGAGAAGTCGAGGTGAGGTGTGTCGCCCCTCGCAAGCGCCGTCGCCGCGGCCCGCTGCCCCTGTACCTTCATAAGGGGTGGTGCAGGAATTTGGGGCTTGCCAGGATCACGGTTGGTAGCGCGCCAAGGACCGTCATATGTACACGAAATCACCCATTCACCAAAACGTGTACACAAAACTGGGTTCCGTAAACATATCGCGTTGACATGTCGATCACATCGACATATGGTTGAGCGATGGGGAAAGCCGCAAAACAAGCCGAGAAACACGCCAATTCGTGGGTCGCCAGCGTCCCTTACGACCAACTGCCGCCGCTGCCACCCGAAGCGGAATTAGAGACGCGGGCTGTGCTCAAGCAGTGCATTACCGCCCGTGCAGCGGTGGCCGAGTTGAAGCGGGCGGCTGAGCTGATACCCAATCAGGCGATGCTCATCAATACTTTGCCGCTGCTCGAAGCCCAGGCGAGTTCCGAGATTGAAAATATCGTCACCACAACCGACACGCTGTTTCGCTTTCGTCAGACCAACAGCGGTACCGACGACGAAGCCAACAGTGATGCCGACCCCGCGACCAAAGAGGCGCTGCGATACAGTCGGTCGTTGCTCGAAGGTTTCGGCTCGCTCGCCGCGTTGCCACTGTCGACGCGGACTGCCGAGCAAGTATGTAGCCGAATCAAAGGCGAGGCGATGTCGGTGCGGCGCGTGCTCGGCACGGCGCTCGCCCGCGACTCGGGAGAAGTCGTCTATACGCCACCCCAGGGAGAATCGCGGCTACGCGACTTGCTCGCCAACTGGGAAACGTTTCTGCACAACGCGATCGACATCGACCCGCTCGTCCGCATGGCGGTCGGGCACTATCAGTTCGAGGCCATCCATCCGTTCACCGATGGCAACGGACGAACCGGGCGCGTGCTCAACAGTCTGTTCTTGATCGAGCAACAATTGCTGACGCTACCGATCATGTACCTGAGTCGCTACATCATTCAGAATCGATCGGAGTACTACCAGTTATTGTTGGCTGTCACTCGCGACGATGCGTGGGAGCCGTGGATTCTGTATATGCTAAGGGGAATCGAAGAGACCGCCCTGTGGACGACAAGCAAGATCGAAGCGATCCGAAAACTCTCGGACCACACAACCGCTTATGTCCGCGACCACGCCACGCCCGCCTACAGCCACGAACTGGTGAACCTGATCTTCGAGCTACCCTATTGCCGCATTCAGAACCTTGTCGATGCCAAAATTGCCGAGCGGCAAACGGCGTCGCGCTATCTGCGGCAGCTAGTCGAGATTGGTGTTCTCGCGGATCAAACGGTCGGACGCGAAAAGCTTTTTCTGCACCCAAAGTTGCTGCAACTTTTGACACGCGACAGCAACGACTTTGTGCTTTACGGTTAAAACGATTCGCGCTCACCGTCACCACCAATTTGGCACGATCGATCGGCGATAACTCCCTTCACAGCAACAAGTTGCGGCGACTTGTTGAATTCGCTTAGAATGTCTGTCCCCCAATGCACACCAACGGGTTTCGAGCTGATGGCCGTAAATACACATGCGTTCAGTATCGTGTCAGGCGAGTTTGGGAGAAAATTTTGGGGAAGGTTGAGTGTCCCCGATTCACCGCCGACATACCCTACATCGCATTTGAGAGTCCCCAGAGTCGAGAAGAATCGGATCTCTATGTCCAAACGCAGATTGAACTCATGCGTGGACCATCCGTCTTGAAGTCGTAGAAGGTGTCAGGAACCAAACGCAGACGGGGACAGCCAATTGACGCCACGCTCGGTGTCGCGCTCAGAGGCCAAAAATCGTAGAAATCGGCCGCGAGGTACTCTACATTCGGGGGTGCACAAGTTGCCGCTGGTGGCTTAGCCGCGAGTTAGGGCTCGGTAGGAGCGTCGCTTTCCCTTACGCAAACCTTACGCAAGATGGTCAAATTTTGTAGGCGAAATTGGCCGCGCGGTGTGGTAGAAAGGGGGAAAGTCAAAATGTGTTCGATCCGCTGCACTGGACAAGCCAGAAAGTGGCACCCGGCATGGCAGGAGCCTCGCCCGGCAGGAAAGCGGTTAGCGGTCAGCATTCAGCCATCAGCTATCAGCCAGAGGTTTCGCTGCGCGAAATGATGCGTCGACGGAGTCGACGTTCTGGCGGAGCGCTGAAAGCTGACCGCTTCGAAAACCCGCAGAAAAGGAGGCGAAAAACGGTTTTGTCCAAAACGTCGCCAACTGGTCGGTCAAAACCCAGGTACGAAATTCACTCGCGATGTGCGAAATCGACTGGAAAACAAGGGGTTTTAAGGATTTTCGAGCGAGACAAAAATCGGGGTTTTGTCCCCTCCAATCGTTTTCGCGATTTCGGGGTCAAAACGATCAAAACGAAAGCAGCCGCAGAACGCCCGGCCTTCATCCTTCATCCTTCGTGGCCCCGTTCTACCTCAGCGCCACCTGACCCTTCGCGACATCGATCGCTCGGTCGAGGGCCAAGTCGCGGGCGGCGCTTGTTGACTCGCCGCGGAAGCCGACGATTTGCAATCCCTCGGCCGAACCGGTAGCTGCCTGCACAGGGATATCGGGTTGGACACCGACGTTGCTGATGGGCTGGCTGTTGGGACTGTAGAACTTGGCGGTGGTGAGGCGGACGCCGATGCCGGCGTAGCCGAGGGGGAAGATACCTTGCACAGAACCTTTGCCGAACGACTTTTGGCCGACCAGCGTGCCCCGGCGGTTGTCGCGAATCGCAGCAGCGAAAATCTCGCTGGCACTCGCGCTGTTTTCGTCGATCAACACGACCAGCGGAACCCGCCAGGTGCCAGCCCGGTGGGCTTGGTAATCAAAGTCCTCGCCCGCACTCCGGCCACGGGTCGAGACGATGCGGCCTTGGGCGACAAACTTGTCAGCCAGTTCGACACTCGACGTGAGCAGTCCGCCCGGATTGCCACGCAGATCGATCACGAGACTTCGCATCCCTTTGCTGTGGAGATCCCACAGGGCAGATTCGAGATCGGCACTAGTGCTCTTTTGGAAGACGGGAATGCGGATGTAGGCGACGCCATACTCGTTGTCGACAATGCGGGTGTTTTCGAGGCTGGGGACTTCGACGTGCTCGCGGCGAACATCGTAGGTCCGCGACTGGCCAGCGGTCCCTTCGACCGTGATACGGACAGTGGTGCCTTCTTCGCCGGTGAGCATTCCGTCGGCTTCTTGGGTGGTCATTTGACGGCACATGCGACCGTCGATGGCCGTGATCTTGTCGCCGGTCAGCAGTCCGGCTCGTTCGGCGGGGCTATTCGCGATGACGTTGACGATTTCAAGCAAGCCATCGTTCGGCTTGAGCTCGACGCCGAGGCCAACAAAGTTGCCTTCGATCTGCGAGAAGATTTCGCGAAGCTCATCGCCCGAGAGGAACGACGAGTAATGATCGAGCCCGCCAGCAGCGGTGGCGGTGAATTCGAGCGCGACGGCGGCCGGGTTGAGCCCAACGCGACGCTGGGCCAAGCTACCCGCTTGTTGCGCGAACCGCGTCAACTGTTCGCGGTTGGCGACTCTTTCGTTGCGAAGCAAGTTGCGTAACTCGGTGCGAAGGTAAGCGAACTGCCGCTCGTTGAACTGCAAGTTGTTGCGTTGTTGAAACTTGGTGTCGTAAAGACCGACTTCGAGCGACGCGATGCCCCGCTGGGCGAACTGAGCCCAAACCGGAGTCGAAACGTAGTGTGTGTCGATCTTCAGCAGCATCTCGGAAAGCAAGTCGAACGCCGCGTTGCTGTCGAGGGTGCCGAGGGCTGCGACGTAACTTCGGTCCTGGTATCGGCTGGCGAGGCTGTAATGGAGCCGCGAGATTTCGAACCGCTGGGTGAGTTGAGCATCACCAGGGAATTGGCGGAGCGCTTTTTCGTAGTGAGTGAGGGCATCGGCCCAACGCTGTTCGGATTCTAGCCTTTGACCGGCAGTCACTGTCTTGGCAATCGCTTCGGCCGAAAATTGCGTCGATTGCTCGGCGACCACGGCGACCGTTTCGGACTGTGCCGCAGCGATGGATACCGTGAAGAGTGTACCGCAAGCAACAACGCAGGCAGCCAGTGGCGAATAAAAGCGAATTAGCATTTGAAGTCGTTCCGTCAGATAGTTGCAACCGGTCTCGCGTGCTCGTCGTGCCGAGTTTGTTGGTCGATTTTGTCGTTTGAGCGAGTAGCCGTACCACGATGTTACCGCACTGGCGACAGCGACCGCCATTTTTTGACCACATGGAGGCATAGGCGAATATAGATCACGTATGGGGCCGGGTCAAAATTCCTGACACCAGAAAGTTGGCTTTCGTGGCACCGGCGGAATTAAGACCGTTAAAGCCGGAGCGACACTCGCCGATGGGTTCGGACCAGGCAGGTGGTAACAACTGCGAGCAAACTGGCGACCAGCGCGGTCGGACGCGAACTAACGACTCTCAAACCAGACAGGCGTCGACTCGGACGACGAAGATCAATGAGACCCGGTGGAAAAGGCGTCCTACCAGTCAAAGAGCGGCACATTCCTTAGGCCGCTCTGACATGCAGCAGGGAAAGTTTCGATGACTTCCCCTTCCGCAAACTTAGGTACGGGGGCGGCGCGAGAGAGTTCACGCGGAGCAAAAAATCGTCGGGAAAGACGTAACGGGCCGTCCCATCTAAGCAGCGGGGTCGAGAACAGGGGAGGGGGGGACTTGCAACTCGACGGTACTCAAAATGGGACGGCCTCGGTGTTACGTTGGCCTGCCGGTGGGAGGGGGAGGAG
>JBGSWC010000021.1:0-4593 GCA_041752635.1 Pirellulales bacterium
ACACGGCAGGCGACCCCGTGAGCTTCGACATTCGCCTGACCGGGGCCGCAAACCTGGGTGCCTACGACGTCGTGCTGCTGGCCGAGAGCGGCTCGGGCCAGGCTGGCACCGACTATGCCTTTGACCTTTCGAGCACCGGCCCCCCGGCGGGCCCCTATGTATTTGGTTCCGACGATCACTTTCTTGCCGCACAGGCGACGCTCAATCCGCAGCGGCTGCGATTGAGCTTGAGCGATTTCTCGCCGGTCGGCACCACCACCGTCGCTGGCGTCAACGACGTGCTGTCGCACGTCGTGCTGGACATCGCCGCCGACTTCACGGGCCAGTTAGAGTTGGTGTTCGCAGCCCAGTCGCTACTGCTCGACACCCCCGACACAGTGCCGACCTCCATCACCGGCTACACCGATCTGCAAGCCATCCTGGCCACCTCACTCCCCACCATCATCTACCCCGAGACTGTCCCGGGCGACTACACGGCCGACGGCAAGGTCGACCACTTCGACTACCAGCGGTGGAAGCTCGACTTTGGATCGACCGAGTTGTTGCTAGCCGACGGCAACGAAGACGGCGTGGTCAATGCGGCCGACTACACCGTTTGGCGAGACAACCTGGGCGCGACAGAAGAATCGCCACCAACCGGTAGTATCGCCTCGTATAGCAACGGCACCATCGACGCCGAACAATACTTAACCTGGAAATCCGACTTTGGAGCCACCTTGCCGCCACCACTAGGATCGCTAGCCAACGAGACAGTGCCAGAGCCGAGCACCGTCGTATTGGTTGGGATTTTTGCGCTAGCGATGGCTTGTCGTGACCGCATGGCGAGACACTACTCTAATGCGGGAGCGATGTTCCACTCTGGACGAAGCGATGATTCGCGCGTACATCCAAAACCAGGAAAAACACGAGCGTGACGAAGAACGTGGACTGTTTGACATAGATTAACCCAGTGGCCCCTTTTAGGGACCTTCCTCATACCACCAGTTCTACTGGTGGTTCTGATTAAGACTATTAATAAGAAGACTGCGGGGGTCAGCAGCTACACGCTGGCCGTGCAGTTACTACACGGCGTCGGACTTTCTAAATCGTCCAAAATCTCACAGACTGAATCCCACATTCTGACTCCCCGAGAGGCCAAGTAGCGATACTGTTGGGCTACTTGACCCCGACGCAGTAGGCTTACCAGAAAGTCATCGCGGCCGGCGGCCTGAAGGATGCGCAGCTCGCGAGTATCGACCCACCGGCTGCCCCGCGTCCTCGTGACGGGTTGAAAGCGCCGGTGCATTACATGCCTGGGCAAAACGCCTTCCGCGCAGCCGGCTCTCGGCAGCTAAATCCACGCCCTTTTCGCGCCATAAAGAGATGTTACCCGGGATAGCATTCAGCGATCCCCCTGAGGTGGCATTTTTCGCGCTTTCTCCCCCCCAAACCCCGGAGCCGCCCCTTGCCCGAGACCATTATCGCTACGCTCTTGCTCGTCCTGCTCGTTGTCTGCCTTGCCCTCTGCCGCGAAGTGCGACTGCGACGAGCACTCGAGCGTTTACTCTCCCTCCTCACCCGTCACTGGAGGTCGCATGACCCGAAACGAACAGATGATCGCGATGACGATCGTCGTCGGTAGTCTGCTGGCTGGCTGTGAACCCGATGAACAAGTCACCAAGATCGCCCTCGAAGCGGCCGAGCGACAGGCACAGCAGTCACACGATACGACCGAGCTACAGAAACAAGTCGCCGCCGGATCGAAAGCACTCGTCGCCAGCGATGCGGCCGCCCGAGAGAATTTTAGCCAGCTCCATCGTGACGTGCAGCAAGAGCGACAAGAGCTTTCCGAGCAATGGAGCCAGCTCGAAAGCCAGCGGCAGTCGGTTGCCAGCTCTCGCCGCCACGAATCACTCGCTGCAAGTGCCACCAAAGGGATGGGAATCGTCGTGGTCGCCGCGCTGGCGATGCTGTTTGCGTGGCTGTTGTTGTTTCATGCTCACACTGCCGAGCCCAGCACGGCCACGCTCGAACTGGTAATCGACGACATCATCAGCGAGTCACCCCAATTACTGCCCCAGCCAACCAACACACCCTTACTCACAGAACAACAGGAGGACTCGAAGTGAGTCATATCGTCATTATCCAAACCGAAGTCCGCGACAAAACAGCCGTCGAAACGGCTTGTCAGCGGCTCAAGTTGCCTGCGCCGCTAGCTGGTCGCCACGAACTGTTTTCAAGCCAGGCCGAAGGACTCGCTGTCAGGCTCAACGAGTGGCGTTATCCGCTCGTCTGCCAAACCGAAACGGGGCAGCTCCATTACGACAATTACGAGGGTCGATGGGGCCAACAACAACGGCTCGACGAGTGGCTGCAAGCGTATGCGGTTGAGAAAACCAAGCTCGAAGCGCGGCGGCAGGGCTACCAGGCGTACGAACGACAACTGGCCAGCGGCGAAATCGAAATCACCATCAACGCCGGGGGTGCCGCTTGAAACCAACTATCAAAGTCATTGTCTCGACAACGGGCGAGACCCGCATCGCAACCGAGGGTTATAGCGGCGAGAGTTGCCGTGAGGCGACTCGCAAGCTGGAACAGGCACTCGGCACCAAGTCGAGCGAGCAGCTTACGAGCGAGTTTTATCAAGTCGCCAAGACTCAGACCAAACAGCAGAACACCTCACAGTAAAGTCACTGAACACTAAAGAAAAGGAACACGCATGAAGCTGAGTGAAGAACTAGCCGAGTATATTGGTGCCTGCTTCACAGGCATTTGGATCGAAACTTTTGAACCGGAAGAAGCACTCCGAGAAATTGCTGAGTTGTGCCGCGAGCAAGATTGGGAACTGGCCACCTGGGACATTCACAATGGACTTGGCACCCCGGGCGCCAGCAGCCAATCGGCCAACGATCCCCTCGCCGCCTTACAAGTCGCTCGCCAAATGGCCGGCAATACTTCGTTACTGACCCTCACCAACTTCCATCGCTTTCTCGGCTCTGCCGAAATTGTGCAGGCCGTGGCCGCGCAAATCGAGCGCGGTAAACAGCAGCGAACGTTTCTGGTGATTCTCGCACCACAGGTCGACTTGCCAAAAGAACTCGAAAAGCGGTTCGTGGTGATCGAGCACCATTTACCCGATCGCGAACAACTTCGGGCGATTGCCAGCGAAACGGCCACCGAACCAGACGAGTTTCCGACCGATGAAGCGGAGCTGCAGCAGATACTCGACGCGGCCGCCGGTCTGACTCGGATGGAAGCCGAGGGGGCGTTTAGTCTGTCGCTCATTCGCCATGGGCGACTCGATGCGGAGACCATTTATCGGGTCAAAGGGCAGCAGCTCAAGAAATCGGGATTGCTCACACTGCACGATGGTCCGGAGCGCTTCGATCAGCTTGGCGGACTGACGGCACTCAAGTCATTCTGCCAGCGGGTGCTGAGCCGGACCGCTACCGAGAGCCTCGCCAGCCCCAAGGGAATCCTGTTGGTCTCGCCCCCCGGTTGTGGCAAGAGTGCCCTTTGCAAAGCTGTCGGTAACGAAGTGGGTCGGCCCACACTCCGGCTCGACGTGGGGGCGCTGATGGCTTCACTTGTAGGGCAGAGCGAGGCGAACATCCGCCAGGCCATCGCCCAGGCCGAGGCGATGGCTCCCTGCATCTTGATGCTCGATGAAATCGAAAAGGGGCTCGCGGGGATGGGGGGTGGCAGCCAGTCGGATGGGGGTGTCGCCACCCGCATGTTCGGCACACTCTTGAGCTGGCTGGCTGATCGCACAAGTGATGTGTTTGTGGTGGCGACTGCCAACAGGGTCGATCAGTTGCCACCTGAGCTGACACGTGCCGAGCGGTTTGATGGGGTGTTTTTTGTCGACTTACCGGGTCGCGACGAGAAAGCTGCGATCTGGTCGATTCATCGCCGCACGTTTGCAATCGATGAGCAGCAAGATTTACCAAATGATGAGCAGTGGACTGGTGCCGAGATCCATTCGTGCTGCCGGCTCTCGCAACTGCTGGGTGTACCGCTGAGCGACGCGGCACAGAACATTGTGCCGGTGGCGATTTCGGCGGCCGAGTCGCTGGGGAAACTCCGTGAGTGGGCCAGTGGGCGGTGTCTCGATGCCGAGCAAGGAGGTGTTTACCGGTGGTCGGCCGAGCCAACTACCACCAAGCGGCGCGGGATTCGGTTGGGGCCATCGGAGAATTGAAGCCATCGAGGTCGGCAAATTGGCGGTTCAATGCGTTGTGCCCACCGACGTCGTCTTTCATCGCGCGGGCGATCTGGCACCGATCTATGAGGAGCTGACTCGCACGGCCATTCATGCGGTGCAGGCTCCGCAGGTAGCGACGTTTCTGGGAAAGAAGCTGCACGGCAACTATGAAGCGGAGATGGGGACCAACTTTCATACACGGATTGAAGGCACGTGCATTAAGCACCATGCCGCCAGCAAGGCTGCCGGCAAGGCCGCCGTCAAGATGTACGACAAGTTTGGCCGCGTGCTGAGAATCGAAACGACGGTCAACGATGTCGGCTTTTTTCGACACTACCGCGAGGTAGAACACCGCGACGGAACGAGCAGCCGAAAGCAGGCACCGATCCGCAAGACGATCTACTCGTTGC
>JBGSWC010000022.1:0-2846 GCA_041752635.1 Pirellulales bacterium
GCCACCTTTCTCGTTGAGGTAGCCCTCGATGTGACGCATGTGTCGTCGGTTGCGATTGAGCCCGTGCATCACAATCACCGCTTCGCCCGACATCGGGCCAAGCGATTCTTGCTCCCGCAATTCGTCGAGCTTCGCTCGACAAGCATCCAGCGACCCCCACTCCTTGCGCACATCGCGATCATCCAACAAACGATAGTGACCGGTGATCGAACTTCGCTGGATTCGGTAATTGTGAAAGAACGCGATATCGGCCCAGTAATAGAGCCCTCCGGAAGTCGCCAGCCGCAGATTTGGCAGCGACAACGGTTCTTCGTCGCCCCGCGCTCGTCCCCCCAACTGAGGCCAAGCGGCAGCAGCAATCGCCGAGAGTGAAAATTGTCGTCGGTTCATGGCAAAAACAAGAATCGAAGAAGGGGGCCGGAGACTACTTTCATCTTAGCGGCCCGCCAATTGGGGGTGTAGCTCGATTTTTGCACCAGGTGCGAAAACTCGATCGAGGCGCAAAAACCCGCGACTTTTGTCGTGGCCAGATCTCGCGGTACCCGACAAACACAGGCTTTTCCGAATTCGACAGGTGCAAAAGTGCCCGAATTTAAGTTCATTTCCGTCAATTGATGAAGTGCAAAATTCGCCGTTCGTTGAACGCCCAACACCTTTGCAGGGCGAGGCTAGTGAGTGGATTCAACACTCAGCAGCACCCTCCGTTCTATCACATGCGGAGGCCAATTTCTGCGCAAAAGTTTGGCCACTTTGATCGAATCCCACGAACCAAAAGCGATGTGCGGCGGATTGAGGCGACAGCCGCAAATCCGGCAGATTGGTTTCCCACCACAACACATATTCGCAGGCTGCCGGAATCGCACGCCACTTGCCAATGCAAAGCGGGCTTATTCGCGGCCTACGTCGAAGCAACTACAAGTACTCCCCCCAACCACGCGACTCAAGCTCTTTCACCAACTTACGAATCTGCTCTTCATTGTCGCGGCTCGCGACGAGCGTGGCGTTCGGAGTGTGGACGACGACCTCGACGATCGCCCGCAGTCTATCATTTCGCAGCAGCGGCAATCTCGCCTGCGCCGCCGACGTTTGTTGCCGGTAGTGCATTGCTTTGGTTGACGTCGCATCGACGAGGTGGCAAGTTGATCACGTTGCGTTCACGCGACTTGGCATCGGCGACAATCCGGTCGAGATCGTTATCGAATTTCGTGGCTAGTTCGCGTTTGATTCGCAGGATTTCGGTGCTGATCGTGTCGGTTGGCATTGTTAGTTATCTCTCTAAAAGTTCGTCGGGTGAGCACACGAGGGAGGCCACAATCATGCTTGCGCTGCGACGCGAGGAAAGCATGGCAACCGGCTAAAACCTGACACTCTTGTGCCAACGGCACGAGTCGAGCACCAACCACTGACCGTTCACCTGATGCAGCCAAAGCGTGATCCAAAAATCACCGTCCTTCCACGTCATCTCTTCGATTTGTATACCGGCATTGGCCGGGTTGGTGAGCGGATACGTGTTCTGCAACTCAATTCGAAACTCGCCAACCGCTTCGGACATTGCGAATTTAACGTCAGACTGAGGCTTGCCTAGTTTGCCTACGACCTTCGCACGCGACTGTCCCTGATACGTTGGCAACTTGTTTGGTTGCAGCGATGAGTTGCTTGTGCAGCCTGAGCAGGCTACGATCAACCAACTAAGCACGATCGTATTTGCGAGTTGCGCCATGAAGGGTTACCTTACCTGTCCACAATAAGAACATAGGTAGCGTGACATTGAAGGTTTGTCGACGAACAATTGTGTTTAGTCACGCGACTGCTCGACTGTGTGCGTTCCCTCGAAATCATATCGGACCCCGCCGCACGGTGCAACAATCGCGACATTTCGGAATCACGCGGGTACGCCTATTCGCGGCCTACGTCCCCATCGAAGATTGTAGGCAGGATTAACGCGGCAGCCGCAAATCCGGCAATGTGTTTTCTTGAGGTGAGCAATTTACGGCGCGCTGCCGGAATCGCGCGAGTACGCTTATTCCGGCCTACATCGAAGCAACTACAAATACTCCCCCCAACCGCGCGACTCAAGCTCTTTTACCAACTTCCGAATCTGCTCTTCATTGTCGCGGCTGGCGACGAGCGTGGCATTGGGGGTGTGGACGACGATGAGGTTGTCGACGCCCAGTGTGGTAATCAGGTGGTCCCCGGTCGAGCGGACAATGCTGTTTGTTGTGTCGAAGCTGATCGTTTTGCCGACCAGCGTGTTGCCATCGTCGTCGGTGCCGAGGCGGCGGGCGAGCGATTGCCAACCACCCAGGTCGTCCCATTCGTAGGGGGCTTCGATCACCGCCACATTCTCGGCGTGTTCCATCACGGCATAGTCGACCGAGATTGGCTCGATGGCCGCGAACTCGCGGTCGAAGACTTCTTGCTGCTGGGGTGTGCCCCAGGCGTCGGCGATGTTGGTGAGGTGCTGCAGCATCTGTGGCTGCCGCTCGGCTAGCGCGTCGAGAATCGTGCTCGCCCGCCACACAAAGATACCACTGTTCCAATAATAGTTGCCCGAGCCTACATATTTCTCGGCGACTTCGACGCTCGGTTTTTCGCGGAAGCTGTTCACTCGAAAAGTGGGCGAACCGTCGGCGTCGATGGCTTCGCCCCGCTCGATGTAGCCGAATATCTCGGCCGCGTAGGTCGGCTTGATGCCAAACGTGACAATCAGTCCTGGCGTCGCTTCGACAAGCGCGGCCGCTTGCGCGATCGCGTTTTGAAACGCCTTGTCGGGCGTAATCACATGGTCGGCCGGCATGACGGCCATCACGGCATCGTCGTCACCGGCGACGCGCGACACGAGCAGC
>JBGSWC010000023.1:0-13346 GCA_041752635.1 Pirellulales bacterium
TTTGCTTCTTCGGCTTGTATGGAAGGTAGAGGTCTTCGAGTCGACGCAAATCACCAGCTGCTTCGACCTCGGCTTGCAATTGGGGCGTCAACTTATTTTGCGACGCGAGCGAACGCAGTATTGTTTGCTTGCGTTCAGCCAGTTGGCGCTGTCGGACGATGCATTCCTGGATCCGTTCGATCTGTTGTTCGTCGAGCCCACCGGTCGCATCGCGACGATAGCGGGTAATGAACGGAATCGTGTTGCCCGCATCGAGCAGCGAGATGGTTTTTTCGACGCTTGCCGCTGCTAGCTCGAGCTCGCGTGCAATCGTCTGCACATCGACCGCAATCACATCAGACATATTAGCTTCATCACCCCGATAAGTTTGGATGCCAACGACGACCCCGCGTCGCATCCCGACTCACAGCCATTAACTTCCGAACGAATAGGTGCGGCGATAATTTGCAGCCGAACTCTCCTCGCCCCTCATTCGCTAAGTTGAACCGCTGGCACGATTTACCGCAAGCTCCCGATGTCGCACTCGGCGGCTTGTGCGACGAATCCTGTGGCCACGTCGCTTTGCTTGAACGCATTCAATCAAGTCCCTTAGCTACCGTCGCCAGAGGGTGGCTGCAACACACTCGGCCGGCCAATCGACGCTCTGGCGAGCGTGGCTACATTCCCTCGTTCGCTTCGCGCGCGAGCTGCTCGGCCAAGTATCGCACAGCGACGTCGAGCGTTTCGTCGTCGTAGTCTTCCGGAAGAGGTTCGTTTGGGTCGTCGCTAACGTGGCTGTCGCGTAGACGGCGGGCCATGTACCAGTCGGCTTGCTCCGCGGCAGTCATGTCGACCGCCAAACCGTCGGTGGGCATGATTCCCCAAGCGCCATCGACGGCTTCCTGTTGCCCCAGTGGCCGGTGAATACGTCGACCGCTCGGTGGCCAGAACGAGAACGTGGTGAGTTTGAGATAGCTATTGCCCGCTTGCACTGGAATCACCTGCTGCACGGTCCCTTTGCCAAACGATCGCTGGCCGACCACGGCCGCGCGGCCATTGTCTTTCAGGCATCCAGCGACCAACTCGCTGGCGCTGGCGCTCTGTCCATCGATCAAAACCACGAGTGGAATCTGGGAAAATTGGCCAGTGCGTGACGCTACGAAAAGCTCAATGCGATCGCCCTTGCGGCTCCGCGTCTCGACGATTGACTCGCCCTTGCGGAGAAACATTTCGCAAATGTCGACCCCGGTGTCGAGCGCACCCCCGGGATTGTGCCGCAGATCGAGCGCGACGGCTTGCACACCATCGTCGACCAATTGGCTCAAGACCGATTGCAATTCCTCGGTCGTCTTGTTGCCGAACTCGTCGATCCGTACCAAGGCGATACGCGGATCGCTCGGCACGCGAAAGGTCCAAGTCCCGTCAGAGGTCCGCGTGTCGCCTAGAACTCGCTCGATGTCGATCGGCTGCCGCTTGATGACGAACGTGAGCGGTTTGTCGGTGCCAGGTCGCTCGACGGTTAACTCGACTTCAGTGCCATTGATCCCACGCACGCGACCGACGGTACGGTTAAATTCTTCGTCGGTGAGCGGACCGACCAGCTCGCCATCGACGGCGACGATGACATCCCCCGCGCGGATGCCGGCTAGCCGCGCCGGGCTTTCGCGAGTGAGAGGTGTCGCGATGGTGAGTCGGGGCGGATCACCCGCCGCTTTAAGGCGGACATTGATGCCAACAAATTGCTGCTCAAACTCCTCGTCGAAGGCTCCCTTGCGCTCGGGCGCGACAAACCCGCTGAACGGATCGCCCCGCTCGGCCAGCACCCCGACCATGCCCCGCATCGCTCCCGCAAAAAGTTCTTGCTCGGGGACACTGTCGTAGGCGTAGCGATCGATCTTCTCGAATGCTTCAGCCGTATAACGGGCGAAGGGGTCGTTCTCGTCGCGCTGATAACAAAGCAGGCAGACAACGAGGGCGGTGAACAGAATGGTGATGTTGCGGCGGGGCATGGCGGGAACGCGCTGAGTGACAAGCGATGTACGATAAAGGGTCAACAATCAAGAAAAAGTCCAGATGTACCCTCGAATTGTATGGCATTTGTCGATTTGGGTCACGGCGCGTTGGGGTCGACGATGAATTCTTGCGGGCCTTCTGCTAAACTAAGTAAACCTGCCGACGGTACTCCCTCCTACCGATGCGAGGCTTCGATGCCTATTCACTTGCTCCGATTTTGTTGTTGGTGTGTTGTAACAAAGGTCCTAGTCTGCGTGGCTTGGGCCGCCACTCCAGCACAGCTTGCTCACTTCGAGGAGCAGATTCGACCGCTACTGGTACTTCGCTGTGCGGAGTGTCATAGCAGCTCCGAGGCGGAGTTTGCCGGCAACTTGCGGCTCGATTACGCGGGTGGGTGGCTCGCAGGCGGCGACAGCGGTCCCGTCATCGATGCGAAGCATCCGGCAGACAGTTTGCTGCTACGCGCCATCGCGTATGACGACCCCGATTTGCAGATGCCCCCGAAGAGCAAATTGCCGGATCGCGAAATCGAATTATTGCGAGCTTGGATCGGCGATGGTGCACCCGCCCCCGATGAAGAGCCGCCAACCGCCGCGAAAGCAGACGAATTCGACCTCGAAGCCCGTCGCGCAACACACTGGGCCTGGCAACCGGTAAGGCGGCCCGAGGTTCCGGGCGTAAAAAACGAAGCATGGTCGCGCGACGATCTCGATAAGTTCATCCTTGCGAGGCTCGAACGCGCGAAGCTCACACCGGCCGACGAAGTCGACCCGGCGGCGTGGCTGCGCCGCGTAACGTTCGATCTGACAGGTTTGCCTCCCACGGCCGCTGAAGTCGTGTCGTTTATGGCCGACCCGAGTGAAGCGGCTCGCGAGATTGTTGTCGACCGCTTGCTCGCGAGTCAGGCTTTCGCTGAGTGTTGGGCACAGCACTGGCTCGACCTGATGCGGTTTGCTGAAACTAAAGGTCACGAACAGGACTATGAAGTGCCCCACGCCTGGCGGTATCGCGACTACGTGATTCGGGCGCTGGAAGCAAACGTACCGCACGATGATTTCATTGTCGAACACATCGCGGGCGATTTGCTAGTCACACCACGCATCGACGAGTCGACACGCACCAACCAGTCGATCCAAGCGACCGGGTTCTGGCACCTCGGCGAAGCGACGCACAGCCCGGTCGACATTCGTGGCGAAGAGGCTGCCCGCATCGACAACCAAATCGACGTGTTCGGCAAATCGTTTCTCGGGCTGACGATCGCCTGTGCCCGTTGCCACGACCACAAGTTCGATGCCATCAGCACTGCCGACTATTACGCGCTTTGCGGGTTCATCCAAAGCAGCAGCTACCAAGAAGCGAACGTGGCCGATCCAGCCAAGCATGACGAGATTGTCGAGCAACTGAAAAAACTCAATCTCGAAGAGGGGGGCGAGGTCGCGCGGGCCTACGTCGCGCTGCTCAGTGCGAACTACTCGCGAATTGCAAACGAAGTCGCCACAGCAGCCGAGTCGTGGCAACCGCCGCAAGAGGCTTTCGCCGATGTGTCGCAACCGCTTTATCTGCTGGCGACGCTCTCGCGACAAACCGACGCGACGCAGCGTAGCCAAACCATCGCCAAGTACGTCGAGGCCGCCAATACGCCAACCGAAGAACTCGCAGGCGACATCGTTGTCGACTTTTCGCGCAGCGAAGCGAACGGGCCACCGCCTTGGCTCACAAGCGGCTGGTCGTTCGGCAGCGGACCGACTCGCGTCGGTGATGTCGTGTTGTCGAGCGACGAAAAGCGGCCCATCGTCCGGGTCGTCGAAACACCCTCGGCTTGCTCCGCGATGCTCAGCCAAAAGCTGACCGGGCTCTACCGCACACCGACGTTCGAAATTACGGCACCAAGCATTTGGTACCAGTATCGCGGCAAAGCCGATGTGTTTCTCGATGTTGACTCACACCGCACGGTTGCCGGGCCACTGCATGGCAGGTGCAAGCAAAAGCTAAATTCGGAAGACAAAGTCGCTTGGTTCCGCCACCCCGTTGGCGATTACATCGGCCATCGGGTGCATGCCGAATTTAAGCCCGACGGAGATTTCGAGTTGATGACGGTGGTCGTCGCAGAATCACAACCAGCGACCACTCCACGACCGAACGCCACCATTGCCCGTGCCGTTGCCCAAAGCTCGGCTGAGTCAAACGACGATATTGACGCAGCGATCGTTGCCGCAATCGGACAGGCTGTCACACACCTTCGTGAAGGCACAGCGACTCCATCAGACGCCCGGCTCGTCAATTGGTTGCTCGAAACATCTCGACCTGACGACGAAGAATTGACTCGTGACATCGGAGTCGTCGCCAACCGGTTCGTGGCCCGGCGAAATCAAATCGAAGCGTCGATTCCCGAACCACAGTGGGCGATCGCGTTGCTCGATGGCGATGGGGTCGACGAATACGTTCATTTGCGAGGTAGCCACAAGAATCTCGCCGAGGAGACGACCCCCCGGCGATTTCTCACAGCACTCGGTGGCGAGTTTGCAATTCCTCATGGCAGTGGCCGGCTGGAACTGGCCCGCCGCGTCGTCGACCCGGCGAATCCGCTCGCCGCCAGGGTTCACGTGAATCGTCTATGGGCTTATCTGACCGGTCGTGGCATCGTAAAGACGGTCGACAATTTTGGTGTGCTGGGCGAACCACCGACACATCCTGAGCTGCTCGACTACTTGGCCGACGAGTTTGTCGCGACCGGCTGGGACACCAAGTCGCTCATCCGCCGCATCGTACTGTCGAGCACCTATCGGCAAAGTTGCGAGATGGGCGAAGCGGGGCGCGAGATCGACCCCACGAATGAATTGCTGCACGCGAGTCGCGTGCGACGCATCGCCGCCGAGGCGATTCGCGATGCGCTGCTCGCGATTAGCGAACAGCTCGACCCAAAGCCATATGGCCCGAGCGTGCGGATTCACATTACCGACTTCATGCGCCACAATCGCAGCCCCGGCTGGAGTGGTCCGCTCGACGGCGACCGGCGACGAAGTATCTACGTCGAGGTCCGCCGCAACGCACTGAGCCACTTTCTCACGGCCTTCGACCGGCCGCAACCATTCACAACGGTTGGCTTAAGACATGTGAGCAACAGCCCGGTGCAACCACTCACTCTGCTCAACGATCCTCTGGTGCTTCAACTCACGGGCCAATGGGCCGATCGAGTCGTCGCGCACTTCGAGAGTGACGAGGCGGCCACCGACTCGGTCTACTTAGCGGCATTCGCTCGACCGGCGACCGACAGCGAACGACAACGAATTGTCGACTTTGTTGCTAGTGCCGAAGATCGCCCGCAAGCTTGGCGTGACCTCTGCTTAACGATCGTGAATAGCAAAGAATTCGTGTTCTTGCGGTAATTCGTCACGCCGATGGTCAATCGGTTCACGCCAGCGCCGCAATAGGTCGATGAATCTTAAAACCATAGATATCGATCGCGGAGGCAAGGATGCCACCATCACGCATTTACAAAACCATCGCGATGTTGCTGCTACTGCTAGCAACTGGCTGCGCGTCTGGTTCGCGTGATGTTGCGACGAAGGCGATCGCGCCGAACAGCGAGACGATCGTCAATCGAACAGCAATCGAGCAAGTCGATTATCAAGCCGGAGCGTCGGTCGAGCTGATCCAGCCACGATCGCTCGACGACGAAAATCGTAACAGCAGCGAAGCCGTGGAGACGGCGGAATTGATCTCGACTGAGCCAGACTCTCCTCGAGTCGTCCCCGAAGCGAAACTGACGCTCGCCACCATCGAGCAAATTGCGTTTGCGAACAATCCGAGCATTGCCCAGTCCGAAGCCCGCATTCGGGCACTTCGTGGCAAGTGGCTCCAATCGGGGCTGCCTCCGAATCCGACCGCCGGCTACTTGGCAAGCGAAGTGGGCAACGACGGTTCGGCGGGGCAACAAGGCTTGTACGCGGGGCAAGACTTTATCACCGCCCACAAACTTCAACGCGACCGGGCCGTCGTTGCCGCCGAAATCGACCGAGCTGAACAACAACTTGCTGCGACCCGACTGCGCGTGCAGACCGATGTCGCTCGAGCCTATTACGAAGCTCTGCTCGCCCAGCGGCGGGTCGAACTGGCTGCCGAAATAGTTGACATCACTGACGAAGCGGCTAGCTCCAGTAAATCGCTGCTGGAGGCCCAAGAGATTCCGCTGGCTGGGCTCCTGCAAACGGAAGTCCAGCAGCAAAATGCCTTGGTGCTGTTGCGGACCTCAGAGAACGTTCGTGAGCGGGCGTGGCGAAGTCTGTCGGCAGTGGTGGGGGGCACAGAATTGCCGGTGCAAGAACTCGTAGGCGATGTCACCGCGCTACCGATGTCGCTGGAGTGGCCCGAGCAACTCCAGCGATTGCAGGCACAGAGCCCCGAAATCGCGGCAGCCATTGCGAATGTCGAACGAGCCCGCCGGGCGCTCGACCGAGCCACAGTCGAGGCCGTCCCCGACATCAGCACGCAAATTAGTGTCCAGCACGATGACGGTACGGGAGACACCGTAGCAGGGGTCCAGGTCGGTATGCCGATCCCAATCTGGAATCGCAACCAAGGGGGCATCCGCCAATCGCAAGCCGAAGTGACCGAGGCCGTTCGCAACGTGGCGCGTGTCGAACTTGACCTCAAGCAGCGATTGGCCGATGTCTATCAGGAATATGCGAGCGCGAAAGTGGCCGCCGAGACATACAGGGGCGAAATACTGCCCCGCTCGCAGCGGACTCTCGAATTGGTACAGCAAGGCTATCAGCAAGGCGAAGTCGGCTATCTCGACCTGCTGACCGCTCAACAGACCTTTTCGCAGACGAACTTGGCCTATCTCGACGCCGTCGGCAGTCTCTGGCAGAGCTATGTGCAAATCGAGGGACTACTGCTAGCAGGAAGCCTAGGCACGAATCCGAACTGATTTTTCGCCTTGCAGCACCCTTTCGCGCCCTCGCCAAGCCGGGTATACTCCCGGGCTATCGACACTCCTAGCGGTTGAGGCACTCCCATGGCCAGTGGTGGCAAAAAGAAGAAAAAAATTGAAACCGTCTTTCTCGTTTGCGACGAGACGGGCGATTACAACTATACGCTCCGACGCAAGACTGGCGGCGAGAAGCTAAAGCTCTCGAAGTTTTGTCCCCGGTTGCGCAAGCACACGATGCACACCGAGAAAAAGAAGTAGCTCGCGAGTCGAAGCTTTTGGCCGGTTGCGCCGGTTTCTTTGCTTCGCCAGCTTTGTTACTTCGCCGCTTTTGATTGTCGTTTTCCCCACACACGCTCTCTCCTCATTCACCGCGAGGGCCAGGGATGCCCAAACGCTGGCGAATCGCGGCTTTCGACCCCCAGCGGGCCGAGTACTTGGGGAAACGGGCCAAACTACCACCGCTGCTCGCTCAATTGCTGTTAGTGCGAGGCATTAGCTGCCCCGATGCCGCCCGGGTGTTTCTCGATGCCAAGCTGACGGGCCTCCGCGATCCGGGTGAATTGCCCGGTGTTAACGCGGCGGTCGATTTGATTTTCGCCGCCATTGGCAATCGCCAGTCGATCGCCATCTACGGCGATTACGACGCCGATGGCATGACAGCTTCGGCGATCCTGCTGCGTTGCCTCAAGTTGCTGGGAGCCAATGCCCGCTCGTACGTGCCCCATCGCATGGACGAAGGTTATGGTCTGCACAGCGAAGCGCTCGAGCAACTCGCCAGCGAAGGCGTTCAGCTCGTTGTCACGGTCGATTGTGGTATCGCCAGCGTTGCCGAAGCCGAGCGGGCTCGTGAGCTTGGCCTGACACTGATTGTCACCGACCACCATCAATTCGCCGACCGGCTGCCACCGGCAGCAGCCATCGTCCATCCCCAGCTTCCCGGACACGACTATCCCTTTGCCGGACTCTGTGGCGCGGCCGTGGCGTTCAAATTAGCGTGGGCACTCTGTGAGCGCGCCAGCGGAGCGAAGCGAGTGCAGCCCGCCATGCGCAAGTTTCTACTCGAAACGATCGCGCTCGCCGCCATCGGAACCGTCGCCGATGTGGTGCCGCTGATCGACGAGAATCGGTTGCTGGTTCGCGATGGGCTGCTGAGGCTGTCGCAATGTCCGCCGGTCGGTATCGCCGCGCTAAAAAAGGAGACCTCACTCGACCAAAAACAATTGCTCGAAGGCGAAGACATCGGCTTCACCATTGCGCCGCGGCTTAACGCGGCCGGTCGCTTGGGACAAGCCGAACTGGCCATCGAGCTACTCACGACCGAAGACCCCACGCGAGCCACGGAGCTTGCCATCTACATTGGCGAGCTCAACGAAGAACGACAGTCACTCGAACGGAGCGTGATGCTCGCCGCTGGCAAGCAAATCAAACAGCGATTCGACCCGGCTCAGCATCCTGCGTTCGTGCTCGCCGACCACCATTGGCATCCAGGAGTCATCGGAATCGTCGCCGGCAAATTGGCCAAACGCTACAACCGACCAACTGTCCTGGTAGCCCTCGACAAATTAGGTGTGAAGGCGGGCGTCGGGTCGGGCCGTGGTATTGTTGGTGTTGATTTGCATCGGGCATTTGCTTCGTGCGACGACCAACTCGAAAGCCACGGTGGCCACGCGGCAGCGGCTGGGCTTCGCATCACCGAAGCCAACATCGACACGTTCCGCCAGCAATTCTGTACCGCCGTTGCCGAGCAAGTCGCCGGTCAGCCGGCCGATGCCGAAGTCGCCATCGATGGTGAAGCCCCTTTCGCGATGCTCACGCGGCAAATTTTGCACGAGATCGAGCGGCTCGCTCCGTTTGGTAACGGCAATCATCGCCCGGTGCTTTGCAGCACGGGCGTACGCGTCGCTGGCCCTCCTAAACGAATTGGCGGTGCCGGTCGGCATTTGGCGGTCGAGTTCCAGCAAGATGGCGTGCGACTACGGGGTGTCGCCTTCGACAATGGCGATTGGGCCGACGAACTGGCCGCCGCCAATGGATTGCTCGACATTGCTTACCAGCCCGTCATCAATCGCTTTCGAGGGGCCGCTCGCGTCGAAATTCATCTCACCGATTGGCGACCCAGCGAGTAATTGACGCGGCTCAAATCCCCAAGTTCTGCAGCCCATCGGCAATCTGCCCCAACGCACGCGCCAGTTGGGGATGCTCGGCTTCGTATTGCAACAGCATGTCGCGGAGGCTGTCGCTGTGGGGAGCGTCGCTGTCGCCTTCGGTACTGGCGGTCAGCAGACGCACTAGGTCGGCAACGACTTGCCGTGCGCCGTCGTGTAGCTCCGGTTCGAGTGTTTGCCGGTCGTCGAGTGCTTCGTGAACCGAAGCCAGTACGATCTTGAGTTGAGTCGTGTCCATCGTGAAGCTCGCCGTGCGGTTGAGGGCCTTTTTGGGGTGCCGGTTCGATCGGCCCCATTTATTTTAACAAAAACCTGCTGAATGGCGTTATTTCGTAATTCGAATCTTGTCGCCGGTTCAAGTGCTGGTAATCTACGGATGAAACGCTCAAGTTCACACATTCCTCCTTAACGTCTTCTTAACAAAAGCCCATGTCACAATCGACCCGCCGCCAGTTCATGGCCCAGTCGGCTGCCTACGCCGCCGCGTTTTCCAGTCTCCAGTTGTTCGCTGAAACGCCCGTCACCACGGCCCGTCGTGTGAGCGGAGCCGACCCAGGCTACGGACCGCTCGTGAGCGACCCGGCCGGTATGCTCGACCTGCCCAAGGGCTTTAGCTACCAAGTCATATCCGAAGTGGGTCAGACGATGACCGATGGCCTGTTGGTGCCCGACAAGCCCGACGGCATGGCGACTTTCACCGGCCCCGAGGGCACAACCATCATCGTTCGCAATCACGAAATCAATCCTTTCGACAAAGGCCCGTTCGCCGATGCCGAAAAGTTGCCCGAAGGTTTTGCCAAGTCGAAGCTCTATGACGCAGGCGCCGGTTCGCGCGTCGCGACCGGCGGAACAACGACTCTCGTTTACGATACCGCCACGAAAAAGCTGCTCAAGCAATGGCTGAGCCTCGGTGGCACGATGGTTAATTGTGCCGGCGGCCCGACTCCTTGGGGTACGTGGATTAGCTGTGAAGAAACCGCCGAACGAGCTGGCGAGAGTTCGTTCGAGCTTCAAAAATTCGCCTGTGCAAAAGACCACGGCTACAACTTCGAAGTTCCCGTCACTGCCGAACCCATGTTGCACAAGGCCGAGCCGCTGGTGGCGATGGGCCGCTTCCGCCACGAGGCGATCGCCGTCGACCCCGACTCGGGCATCGTCTATCAGACCGAAGATATGGACGACGGAGCCATCTATCGGTTTATTCCGAACACGCCCGGCAAGCTGGCCGACGGTGGCAAGCTCCAAGGCCTTGCAGTCGCCGGTCGCAAGAGCCTCGACACTCGCAACTGGGATGCGACGACCGTGCAAGTCGGCGAGCCACTCGAAGTCCGCTGGATCGATCTCGACAATCCCGAAGCACCCGACGACGACCTGCGATACCGAGTTTTCAAAGCCGGTGGCGCGCGCTTCGCACGCGGCGAAGGCATGTGGTACGTCGACGGCCAAATTTACTTCGCCTGCACCAGCGGCGGCAAAAAACAAATCGGTCAAATCTGGCGTTACACTCCTTCGTCCAACGATGGGGGGCAGCTCGAACTGTTTGTCGAACCGAATGACTCTCGGCTGGTGGTCAACGCCGACAATCTCACCGCCACACCCTGGGGCGACTTGGTTGTCTGTGAAGACCGCGATGGCAACGAGATCCGCATCGTGGGCCTCACGCCCGAGGGCAATCTTTACCCCCTCGCCCAAAACCACGCCAACACCGAATTCGCCGGTGCCGTCTTCTCGCCCGATGGCTCGACGTTGTTTGTGAACTTGCAGCATAAGGGCATGACGGTGGCAATCAGTGGACCATGGCGGGCGTAAGCCAACGGGCGTCGACCGGTTACGATTGGAGACGTTTGCCCCCTTAGCGTCCTGCTTCGTTTTGATCGTTTTGACCCCGAAATCGCCAACACGATTGGAGGGGACAAAACCCCGAATTTTGTCTCGCCATCAATCCGCAAAAACCACTTGTTTTCCAGGCGAATTGTGACATGGCGGGCGAATTTCGTACCTGGGTTTTGACTGACCAGTTGGTGACGTTTTGGACAAAACCCATTTTCGACAGTCGAGAGTCGAGTGGGGAGCGTCTAGTGGAAAGGGTTTGAGTCGATAGTTTGGAAGGGGCGAAACAATCGTAGCGGAACTCGCCAAGAGTTGCGGTCGATGAATATCGCTCAGTGAATTTTGTCGCGCTGCCAAAAAATCGATCGAGGTACAAAAATCGGCGACTTTTGCACCCGCCCGGATCGCAAAACACGTTAATTTGTAGGCCCAAACGAATTCGATAGGTGCAAAAGTCGCGGATTTTAAGTTCATTAACGTCAATTTTCGTCGACCACAATTCATCGCTTGCTCAGTCATCCTGTCTCCGCCCGTCACACGACCAACACCATCTACTCTCACGCCAACAGCGCTGGCATGCACCCCCGAATGTAAGCTACCGCGTGGCCGTTTTCTACAACGATTCTTGGCCATTTTGCGTGTCGACGAGCGTGGCATCGATTGGCCGTCGCCGTTGCACCTATGACTCCACGATTCGCAGGAACCTAAAAAGGGACATTTTACTTTACCCTAAAAGTAGAGTGTCCCCTTTAACTCTTCCTTTAACTCTTCGAACAGACTTTTTTCAGTCTGGGGAACTCAGGGCCACGCGGAAGCCGACGTAGTTGGAGCGAGTATCTGGGGGGAAATGAAAGGCTCGGCTCCCTGACTTGCCTGTCAATGCGGGTGTCAACCAAGCGCCGCCGCGGATCATTCGGTTGTGGCCCTCCTTTGGGCCGGTGGGATCGCTGACCGCGCCCTCGGGGTAATCACCGGCCCAGTCGCTGCACCACTCCATCACATTTCCGTGCATGTCATACAGACCCCAGGCACTCATATCCTTCTTGCCGACCGGCTGCGATAGGCCTTTGCTGTTCGAATTGTACCAGCCGTAGTCATCAGCTAACTCCAGCCCTCCAAACCCGAACGGCGCGTTACTGCCAGCGCGGCAGGCGTACTCCCACTCCGCCTCCGTCGGTAAGCGATACACCCGACCGGCCATCCGCTCCTCGGGCAACTCCGAAAGCCTCTTGCAGAATTCGACAGCATCCTCCCATGAAACCTGATCGACGGGATGATTCGAGCTATCAACGCCATTGACCTGATCACCTTGAAAGTAACTCGGGTTGTTGCCCATCACCTTCAAATACTGGGCCTGAGTGACCTCGAAAGCGCCCAGGTAGTAGTCCCGAGTGAGTGTCACTTCGTGCTCACGCTCCGTGTACCGGTAACCCTCATCCCTCACCAGCGAGCCCATCTGCAATTTCCCCTTGGCGATCGGCACCAGCTTCATCCCAATGCTGTTGGTCATTCCCTTATCAGCCTGTGCCTCTGAGGATTGAGCATTGCTCAGGCGATCTTGCTCAATCGCCGCCTCAGCAGCGGCAGAAAGTTGTTTTGACGCACTCATGACCGGGAGGACCTCTTTAGGCCCCTGACCGCGAAAATGAATCTTCATTTCGGAGAGGTCGATTTGCACTCGCGCGTCTACCGCTGCGGCCCGTTTTAGGTGAACGTTCCACTCGTTCCGTTTCACCTCGGTGTAGATTACCTCGCCGCTCGTCCAGCTCTTCGGGCCGGTTTGCTCGAACGACTGCTCGGAGGATGAGCCCTGATAGGTGATCTTCGAGACGTTGCGACCATTGATCTCGGGGTCGATGGCTGCCTTAGAAATCTCTGCCGGCCAGCTGTTGCGGACAATCCGGACCCCGATACTGAAGCATTGACTAGCCCCCTGCCACCGATAGCTCCGGGTCGCCAGTCTGCAGCGGGTGGCTTCCTTGAACCAGCAGCCGCCCCGGATCACCCTATCCCCACCTATTTCCTTCGCAATCGGATCCGTTCCGCCCGGCAATTCCTCGTAGTAACAGTCCTGAACCCACTCCCAGGCACTCCCGTTCATGTCGTGCAGGCCCCACGCATTCGCCTTCTTAGTGCCTACCGGCTTCGGATAACCGCCGCTGTTTCCATCGTGCCACGCCACCTCATCAAGACTGCCGCCGGGGTACATTCCTGTCTCACCCGCTCGCGCCGCGTATTCATACTGCGCTTCGGTCGGCAAAGACATCTTTCCGCCATCCTCGCTCCCAAGGTTGGCATTGACCTTCTCCATAAACACTTTGGCGTCATCCCAACTGACGCCCACGATGGGGAGATTGGGACCTTTGTTTTTCTCGGGGTGAGGCTTGCCGTAGGGGCCGATACCATCCAGTGGATTGCTCCCCATC
>JBGSWC010000024.1:0-22262 GCA_041752635.1 Pirellulales bacterium
CCAGCGACCACGTCGTTGCCGTAGTCGATCGCCCGCACAAGTCGACCGGGAGTCGATGCGTAGATACGCACGGCATCCCGCGACTGCAACGAAATCGGAGCAGAAATTCGAGATGGAAGAGGCAAGGCAAAGATCGCTCCCGCGAGGGTCATTGCCGCGAGCGCTAGACTGGCAGTCGATACGATCCGCAGGTGGCGAAGTTTTCCTGGTCGGCGAAACCAGGCCGCCAGCGACATGACAGCCGAGAAGCTCATGCTGCCAACGACTACCGCCGCCATCAACACAAATATCAAATCAAGTCCCAATGGATGTAATGCTCGATAGAGAAAGAGCCCAATCGTCGTGAGCAAAACGACACGGTAAACGATCGATGCGGTAGCATAAGCGGCTAGCCAACCCGAATAGGGCTCGGGCCTTGGCAAGCCGGGTCGAGGGTCGCGTACCAACAGCCGAACGATCCGCTCGCGAAGGCAATTCCGAGATTGCTCCCAGAGATTGGGCGTACCGCAAAGATCGGACAATATGAAGTAGCCATCGAACTTGAGTAGAGGATTGCCGTTAAATAGTAGAGTTCCAACCGTACAGACAATGGTGATATTCAGGACAATCGAGTGTAGCGGGCCTGGCAGAGTATAGTGCCACACAATGACCGCTAATGCTGCGAGTTGAAGTTCGACAATAATCCCCGCAGCCGCGATGGCAATACGCTGCCAGCGGCTACGCAGAATCCAGGCGTCGGTTACGTTGCAATAGAGGCAAGGTGTGAACAAAAGAAACATGATGCCAAGTTCATGGCAACTTCCGCCAAAATGTCGGCAAGTTAGTGCGTGTCCCAACTCATGCAAAATCTTGGTGCCCGCCAGGGCGATGGCTAACCACAACAGATTACGACCTTGCAAGAACTGATCGACCCGTGGAATTTCGTTGGCGAGGACGCTGAATTCAGAGATTGCTATTAACGTGGCCCAACAGCCGACGAGCACGCAAACTAGGAACAAGGTCCAGCTAAAGCACCACCGTGTGCGAGCGTAAAGCCAGTCGAGTAATCCGGTCGGATTGATCCCCGGCAGCCGAATTGCCAGCAAGTTTGTGGCCGTCGCAACGGTATCGCGACGAATCTGTTGGTTCTCACTTTCCAATAGTCGCTCGCCATGCGAGGTAGCGTCTGTGCAAACCAGACCCTTGCGAAACAAATCATACAAGAAGAGTTGCAGGCGTCGGGGCGTCATCTTTCTTGGAGCACGCTCGCGGGCAAACTCGTTGATCAACTGCGTCATGGTCCGCGAACCATCGAGCCTTTGCAGAAAAAAATGTTCGTCTGCGCCAAACAAGAAGTAGCGCAACGATACGGGATCCTTGACGATCCAGGTTCCGCTAGACGAGTCTTGAGGTTGCAGCACCAGATCGGGACGAAGCCTCACATTGTTCGGAAGGTTCATCTGCCGCCTCGAGATCCTGTAATCGCGGGAGCGGAGTCGACCGTGCTTTGCCGAGCAGTCGCAGCGCGCGGTGTGATCGTCATACGAACTCGCATGCCGGGCAGGAACTCACCGGCACTGTTTTCGAATTCTGCCCTCACGCGCAGTTGTCCGCTCACCGGGTTGATTTCGGGATTGAGAAAGACAATCTTTCCCTGGGCCGTCGCTGATTTTTCGTTTTGTGATTCGGTCGAGATCGTGACGGGAGCATCCTTTAATTCGGCCAACCCGAAACGTGCATCGACAAGTCCGTCGACTTGCAGCCGATCGGTTCGCACAATTCGCATCACCGACTCGCCGGGCTCTACCCATTCGCCCTGGCGTCGCAGTACCTCGACGATCATTCCTTGCACGGGCGATTCGATTTCGCAAAGCTTCACTCGCAATAAGGCCATTTCACGGTCTTTTTGCTTTACTTGTAATGTGAGCGCATCCATTTGGTGATCTTGTTTCGCTTGTTCGAGTTCGAATGCCGCCTGTTCTGATTTGACTCGAAATTCTTCCAATTCAGAACGCGAGATGCTGCCCGCGCGTTGGTCGGCGGCCCGCTTCAGTCGATCGTATTCGTCACGGGCGAACTGAAGTGCTGTTTCACTCGAACGAATCGAAACATCGTTCGCGGCTTTTTGCCTTGCTAATTCGTGCTCTTGTGCAGCGCGTTCGTACACTAGTCGCGGTTCGCGATCATCGATCGTGGCGATCGTATCTCCGCCCTGTACGGAATTGCCTTCGGTCACTTTGACGGTCGCCAGGACGCCTGCTGTTCGCGCGGGAACCTCGATTTCGTCTATTACGCCAACCAGTGCCGACTGCGCTTCGATCGTTGTTGCGCGGACATTTGCGAACGGCGCACACAGAATGCAGACGAAGGCCGTCAATCGAATTCGGGAATTGGTCGATGGGAAGTAAATCGATTGCATCTCACTGCCTTGGCTTGTGTTGTGTCGTCTAAATGAGTTGAAACACGATGAACTAGAAGCGGAAAAAACCCACAACTCGATCGACAATTTTGTGGCACCAGACATAAAAAAGGCTTCTTTGACCACAATTCAGACGCGCCGATACCGTCGCTCCGGGGCGAGGATCTAGCGCGGTATTGTCGTCGACGCTGATGACGACTTTAACCACCGGGCGGTTCGTCGCATCGATTTCGGTTCTGCCAGCGAGTCGTTCAACTCGGCCCCGGAAGGTTGTGCCCCGCTCGGTCGCCAACTCTAGTTCGGCGGTTGGTGCGACACCGGAGTTAACGAGTGTCAGCAGAGGTCCGAACTCGTCGTCGCGAACACTCATGTCGGCTTCCCAATCGCCTCCCACATCGGCAACCGTCAACAACCGTTGTCCCCGGCGGACGGGTCGATTCTTGAGCAACTGGTCTGTTTCCCAAGTAAGGATGACTCCGTCGATCGGACTATTCACCATCAGCCGTTTCCGCTCGTCATGCAGAACAATCAGTCGCTGCTGCTGGTTCTCACTGAGCAACTGAAGTTCTTGTTTCTCGGCCGCCAATTGCCTTGCTTGCACGTCTTCGTCACGCCGGGTTGTCGTACCGGGCAACAACATGATCGAATCGATCGAGCGTAGGCGTTGTAACGTCGCTTCGTGTTCTCCCTGAATCTTTTGTATCTCAAGGTCGAGTTCAGGACTCGTCATTTCAATCAACAGTTGACCCTTGTTAACTTTCGCTCCATGAGTGATCGCAATACGAGCGACTTGCCCGTCGAGTGGAGCAAACACACTTTGCCGAACAGTTGGCTGTAAGACTCCTTCGGCTTGAACATGAAAATCTGTCCGTATGAAGAACGTCGATGTAATGGCCCCTATTACCGCAAGAGCGGCAACGGATTTGGCAAGCCGATGTGTCGACTCGCCGGTTGCGCGTCGTCGACGTGAAAAGGGTAGGGCGGGTAATGATCGGTGCGTCAGTGCGCTGGCCAACGCCGACGAAGCGTGGCGAGCCACGTCAACTGCCATCGGCCTAATCTCGTCCCACGACCGAGCGTCGAAGTTCTCAATAACCAAGGCCCCAATAATCGTGCCGCTGTCCTTCGATTCCGCGTCTGGGCAGTCGACCAGTGGCACAATGCCCAACGAATTGGAATGAGCATCGTCGAAGTAGGCATTCAGTAGTCGGTCGATTTGCGGGGCAGTGTTGTTGTCACCCGCCTCAAAGCTCTGTACGAGCTTAGTCGCGCCCGTCGCCTTCAGTAACTTCTCCATGAGTCTGACTTGCCGTGACCGCCGGTGAATGACGTCCACAGCGCTTACGGCAGCCAACCGAAATTTTCGGCCACGTCGAATCGCTACTGTGACTCGATCGCAACCGATCAACGGGCGACTGGCGTTTGCGATCGTGACTGCTGTAATACGCGGATCGAGCGATCGATGGACTGCGGCGACAAAGTTATCGAATTGACGTGCCTTATGACGACTCGCTCGCAGTTGCCGTAGCTCGTGACGCCGCAAATTGTCGGCAGCAAGCTCGGCGAGAATGTTAACCAGTCGCTGATTTCCTTCAAGCGTCTCGCCGCCGATACCAGATCGCTGTACCAATTCGATGAGCCCCCCAACATCGTCATCGATCAATAGCGGAACAGCCAGAAGGTGGCCATCAAATGGGTTGGAAACAACGCCCTGGTGAAACGGCGGCAACCGCACTGGTCTCGCGAAGCTGGCCATTCTCATCATCAACTGGCGATGCTCGGCGTCAGCGAAGGGTGGACTGAGGTCGTGGAGCCCAAATTGGCACTCGAGTTGCATTGAATCGCGACCAAGCGAGGTCCAGACTGCCGCACCCGTTGGCGCGAGTGCGTCGCGAATGACAGCGATAAGTTGCTCCGCGACTTGATGAAACGGAGTATCTGACTTCGCCAGATTCGCAAATTCCGAGAGCAAACGCTCGAAATCTTCCCATTCTGGTTCGTTGCCAACATCAATTTGCGACAAATTTCCGGACATGAAAATAAGTATAAGCGCCGATTGCAAGCGCTGCACTCAAATGCTGGCAAGGCCAGCGTTTGATTTGCTGGCTCACGTTCGACTGGTGGAATAAAAGGGCGCTAACAATGCCTAACCCGCCGACTTGCTAGCAATGCGTAGTGCTTGCAGCGGTTTTTCGCGTAAAACGGCGCATTCGGCTCATTCCGTTCGTGCCTGATGTCCGATTCCGTTTGATAAGCGCAGAAATATGCCGACTCGCCGGTTGGAACGGCGCGGTTTATCGATGACACAAACGTGTAAGATTCCCATGCAAGGACGCAATTGCGGGTCAACACAATGCAATTAAGCAACCTTTGCAGAACTACTGTCCTGGCTGTTCTCGTGCTTTCGGGATGTAGCCGGAATCGCGAGTTCGTGGCGTGTACGTCGCCCGTTGGCGACTGCGTGCCTTCTCCCGAGGGTGTCATTGAGCAGCGCTCGTACCAAGAGCCATTCTCAGCTTGTGCGAATACAGCACCTGCACCAGAACCGTTCATGCTCGATTCCGATACGGCCGAAGTGCCGTACTGGAATATGCAGCTCGAAGACACCATCGAGTACGCGCTGATGAACTCGTCGGTGATGCGCAAGATCGGTGCCAATCTGCTGCAGGCTCCCGAACTTGTGCCCACGGTATATGATCCTTCGATTGTGGCGACCAATGCTCGCTACGGCGAAGAAGCCGCGCTGTCGGCTTTTGATGCTCAGCTTGGATCGCGACTCTACTACGAACAGAATGATCGAGCCCTCAATAACTCGCTCTTAGGTGGTGGCACCAACTTCTTTCAGCAGGATCTGTGGCGCCTCCAAAACGAATTGTCAAAGCAAACGGCGGCCGGAACGCAGTTTGCGGTCAGGCATAACGTCGAAGACGATCTCAACAATGCACCGCGAAACATCTACGGCACGGCCGGTGATATCAATGCGCATGCTTGGACCTGGAACCTAGAAGCAGAAGTGCGTCACCCGCTCATGCAGGGGGGGGGCGTCGACTTTAACCGCATCGCGGGTCCCAACGCAACACCAGGCGAGATTCACGGCGTGCTCATCGCGCGTGTGAATACCTCGATTAGCGCTGCCGAATTCCAGCTCACGCTACGCAATTATCTCAGCGACGTCGAAAACGCCTACTGGGAATTAGTTTTCGCCTACCGCGACTTAGAAGCCAAAAAATCAGCTCGTGATCGTGCGTTGGCAACCTGGCAGCGACTGAAGGCACTCAACGAGAACGACGTGGCGGGAGCCGAAGCAGACAAGGTTGCTCAGGCCGAGGAACAGTATTTTCGTTTTCAGCAGGATGTTGAAACGGCGATTGGCGGAAGGCTACTCGATGGCACGCGCGATTTTAACGGGAGCACAGGGGGCACATTCCAAGGTGTTGGCGGTGTGTATGTCGCCGAGCGTCGCTTGCGTTTGATGATGGGTGCCCCGATTACTGACGGACGACTCATTCGGCCGGTTTCGGAACCGCAAGTGGCAGAGGTCGTGTTTGATTGGAATGGTTTGGTGAGTTGTGCCCTCGCACAACGGACCGAGCTCTTGCAACAACGCCTCCGAATTAAGCGTCGAAGCCTTGAACTACAAGCAAGCCAAAATTTTCTATTGCCTGAACTCGATGTCGTAGGACGATACCGTCGCCGGGGATTTGGCGACAACCTTTACGACGCCAATGCTCCGCTTTCGACCGGCGGTCCGAGCACCAACACGGGAACTGACGAGTGGCAGATGGGAGTCGAGTTAGCAGTGCCAATTGGCTATCGTCAAGCGAACGCAGGGGTTCGCAATGCCGAACTCGCGCTGGCTCGTGATCGGGCCATCTTGGGCGAACTCGAACGTCAGATCGTACACGACGTTGGCAATGCCGTGGGCGATGTGAATCGACTCTACAAGGTTGTTCAAACAGCCTACAATCGGCGCACCGCGGCTCAAACGCAATTCGACATACTTAACGATGCTGATTTGCAGGAATCGGTGCGTGGTCGTCGAATCGACTTTAATTTGCTGCTCGACGCGGAACGGCGACTCGCCGATGCCCAAATCTCTTACTACCGAGCGAGAATCGAATACGCCGTCGCGCTTAAGAACGTCAACCTCGAAGTCGAGAACTTGTTGCCCTACAACAAGGTGCAAATAGCTGGAATTGAAGACTGACAGCTAGTCCCCGCCCGCGCTCCCTCTGCGCCTACCCGAACGCAATGACCATGAATCCCAAACCAACTCACTCGCAGCAGGTGCATCGCCGAACGGTCGGATCTGGACGGCGGCGCAGACGGCGTCACGGTCAACGGCACCTTGTCGTGGTCATGTTGGGTTGTTTTGCGGCCTCGGCCTGCGTGGTCGGCGCGGCAGAGCCGAGAAACCCTTTCACCGTGAGCAACGGCGACGGGATCCTGCCAGTCGGCTGCGATTGCTGTCCGCCTCCCTGCGTAACGCGCTCGCCCTACTACATCCAACCCCGACCGGTCACAGGTGACGGTGGCTTCGTGGTACCCGAGGCGAGTATCCTTCCCAATGGAGAAGGTACAACAGGGTCGCCCTATGAGTTTCCTGAAGGAGTCGAAGGCGTGCCGCCTGATACGCTGGCAGGCATGAACAACGCGAGCGCGTCACAAATGCCGGGCGGTCTCGGAGCCGTCGCGGCCAGTCAGTCGCCATCGATGCACATGATTGGCGATTTCTTCGGCGGCGGCTATTTTCTCGGCGGGATGGATGGATTTGCCACAGTGCCGGGTGCCGGTGGCGACCGCCGGTTCAAGGCAACCGATAACCTTAATCCGATGCCGCAAGATCGGTTGTTTTTTAATTACCAACGATTTAACGAAGTGGTCTACGACATCAACGGCACAAACCAGAGCGTGAACCGCTATACGTTTGGCATCGAACGGACTTTTCTCGATGACACGATGTCGCTCGAGCTACGGCTTCCGATCGTCGGTGGTTTGAACAACGTTCAGTCGTTCAACGATCCCGATACAACAACTTCCGAATTCGGGAATGTTTCGTTGACGGTCAAGGCTTATGTCTGCCCGATTGGTTGCTGGTCGGTTTTGTCAGGCATGGCTATCATCCTGCCGACGGCGAGCGACGCCGCCGTCGATGGTGTATCGACACGCACCCTACTCGAAAACAACGCTGTCCATCTGCAGCCCTACATCGGTTTGAACTATTCGCAAAAATGCAGCCGATGGTTTTCGACGGCCTACATGGCCTTCGATTTTGACACCAACGGGAATGCACTCTACACGAGCGACGACGGTGGCTCGGGTACGTCACCCATGACATTCGTCGACGATGTTCGCGACCAGACGCTGATGTTCGTCGACTGTCAGCTCGGCTATTGGCTTTACCAGGACTACGGTCATATCGGATACTTGAATGGCATCGCCCCCGTGCTGGAATTGCACTACAGCCGAGCGCTCAACGATCCTTACCAGGATGCCCCTGAGCTTATCAATAATCCGTTTGGCAAGATCGAGGTACTCAATCTGACGGGCGGATTGGTGTTTGACATTCGCAACAGCGCGACAGTCACTATTTATGGAACAACTCCTCTCAATAAAGAAGAAGTAGAATTCCAGGGCCTTGTCGTCTCGCCGAATTTTGAATCGGAGTTTGGCGTGCAGTGCGTGTACCGATACTAACGCGGTTGCGGATGAGAGTTACCGATGTTCGATCGGCGAAATGCGGCAGCGTGCTCGACCTTGGAAAGTGGCACAGCCACGTAAGGCAACAGGTGGTTAGGCCCGGCTGCTGGCCGTTGCCACTGTGCGTCGCCGAGCGAATCGGCCGACACTGTCTGCTGAACGTAAGCAATCACTTCGTCGAGGCTGACGACGCCGTTGGCATCGCCCCCCAGTCGGTCGGCATCGCCTCGCAAAGCTTCGAGCAATCGCTGCGAAAAGCGACCTTCGACGGCTTCCTCGCTACCCTGCGACGCCGCAAGGGTGAGAAACTGATCTTGCTGAAGCGACCGGATGGCCGATCTCATCTCGCGATGACGCATCGGCTGAATGGCTCCACTGTGGCAGGTGTCGAGAATGACAAGCTTGCGGCATGAAATATCAGAAAATCGAGCGAAATCGCCGAACGACAAACAATCGGCATACCCGCCCGCCATTACATCGCCAAACTCCGCATTGGGCGTAACAAAATAGAATTCCTCTCCACGCAGGTCCTGTACGCCATGCCCCGAAACATAGACGACCAGCAAATCGTCGGGTGATGCATGTTCGCGAAGTTGTTCGGCACGATGACTTGCGAGCAAGTTCCAAGCGGGGCGCGACACGCGGCTGTCTGACAACATTGTCGCTTCAACACGAAATAGCCTGCCCGATTGGCTGCGGATCAAGTCGACGAGCGCTGTCGTATGGGCCACCGGCGTACGCAAATCGGGAATCTGCGGATCACGGTAGTTGTCGACACCGACTGCGAGCCAATAGAGTCGTGGCAACTGGTCGCTCTGGAGGCTGGTGTTCTCCACAGTCAATTCATCGGACTCGGTAATTTCATTTTCGGTCGAGGCGATGACTTGTAACAGGACGCGGGGGTCGCTGGGAATCGCCATTTGCCACTCGTAGTCGTAGACCGATTCACCATTGTCGGTTATTGTGCCGGTCATCTGTCCAGGCGGAGCTACAACCCCGTTCGCGAAAGCCTTAGGCGCGACGATCGACTGGCCGGCCGGCACTCGAATTCGTGCCCGCAGGACCGTCGGTTGTCCCGACTCACCGAGGCGAATGCCAGGCGTAGGGGCAACTATGGACACTTCCGGTTTAAGCCGATAAGTATGTGCCACAGTTTGAGCTGCATCGATCGGGGGTTCTGACTGGGCCGCCTTGAACGCTTGTTCGAGACTCCCTTCGCGCAATAGCCGCGACATGACATCAGGTTTTTCGAGAACTCCGCGAAACTGTGCAGCCAGAAAGTAGTCGGGGAGTTCATCGAGCCCACGATTGATTTGCCAGCCGAAGAGTCGATGTCCCTCGAACGACGCATCGTAATAGCCCGAAGGAGCCCAGTAGGCCCATTCACCTCGATCATTGATCACCAATGAAACCAGTTGTTGCCACGCAGGTAGCAGTTGAAAGCTGCGAGTTGCTTGCCGCCCGGTACGAATCTCAAACTCAATCGCCTGGTCCCACTCTACTTGTTCTAGCGTCCGCTTAATTTCGTCGGCATCGGTGGTCTCGTGCTGTTCACCACTTACAGACCAGCGGCAGCGAGTGATCTCGTCTCCTTCCCGCGCGCTGCGAAAATGCAACGGACCATCGGGGCGGATCGAATTCACCAACAACCGATCGCCATCGACTCCGAAACTCGCGCCCCACCGATTTGCTGAGTTGCTGGCCGACTCGGCACGACCGATCGGCCAAATACGAACCGTCGCATCGGCACTCGCCGAAACAAGCCACTGCAAGTCGCGGGAAATCGCCAAGCTGTTGATATCGCTCGCGTGTCCGCGCAGGCGTCGCACGACTTGCGCTGATCCCTCCATCGCGACTTGGCACAACAAAATATCTCCGCTGCTAGTGCCGATAGCCACCATTTTTGGCATTTCCAAGTCGTCGCCTGGAACCCAACACGCACTACGAAAGACTCCCGTTTTTTCCTCGGCCAATGGCAATCGGGCGCGACGCACTTCGCCTTCTGACAGCCACCATTCGCGCCGTCCCGTCACGTTCGTTGACTCAGTGACTTTCCAATCGCCTTGCCCCCAGTTGGTTGGCAACCAGTCGCTATTATCGTTGTTGTTGGTACGAGTGAGTCGCAACTGATCGGTATCGAAGATGCGGTCGATCGCGATAGTTGCCTTGCCGCCAGCCTGCGTTCCAATCCCAATACGGAACGTTCCAATCCCAATACGGAAATAGGGTTCCTCTTTGGCGAACGCCACACGCAAAGGGACTTCGATTGAACCGCGAAGTATTTGATTGCGAGCGACTTTTGATAGTGGCTGAACCACCAGAGCATCGCCGGCTGCATAGGTCACAGCATCCCCTTGGGGACTTAGCTGGCAGGCCAGCACGTGCGCTGCCGACTTAAAGCTCGTGATCGATTTGTTCTGCCCAGGGCGAGAAAGGTCCCAGACCTCGACGATGGCTTGCTTGCTTTGCTCGTCTATGGCGGTGCCGATGGCGAGGGTGTTGCCGTCGTCCGAGAGTGTCACGTCGAGCACAAAGCCACCACCGGGCCGGTTGAGCTTTTGGACTTTCGCCGGATTCGCGCGCAAATCCCAAACAAAAACATTTTTTTGGCCGTCGGCCGAGACTAATCGCTGCCGTTTGGCATCGCTAGCCATCGCCGTGACGAATTGCTGGTGATTCGGACTAGCGCTGCCGCCCAGCCACTGTCGCGAATTATCGGTGACATTGATCTGCTGCAAATGCCACGATAGGGACTGTGACTTGTCAATCGTTGCGACGGGCACGATCACGTGACGTTGATCGACCGCCACAATACCGGAGAAAACACGCGAGCCTAGCAGTCTTTGGGCTTGATCTGGTGTATTACTTTCGGCGATGTCGTCTTTCCTTGCGACGGCGGACTGCCAGACACCCTGCGTGTTGCGGGTCCAAAGCAAGGCTCGTCCGTCCATACTCAACGAAGCAATCACGGGGCCGCGCGGCGTCTGCACTGCGTCGAGCCCGACAACGACTTGCCGATGCCCTTCGGCTTCATCGAACAGCGTGGCACGGAAATCGCCTGATGCCGGATCGACAACAACAATCTCGCCGGTGCCGACCATCGCTCCTTCGCCCGCCATCGCGAGCAGGTCGGTTGTCGACGCCAAGGCATAGATGCGACCGCGTGTCCCCCGCTGCACTTGCCAGCGAATTGTGCGTTCATATTGCCATTGCGCGTTGTTACCATTGCCTCGAAGCCACGAAATTGCCGATTTATCATCGCCGGCAGCGAAAACTCGTCCCCCGTCAGGGCTGAACTCGATCGCACGAATGGGTGCCGTCGAGCCGTTCGGGTTGAGTCGTAGCCAGGGGATTCCGTCGGGACTGCCCTTCAGTGGTAATGGCCCTGGTGGGTCGATCTCGGCTTGATCGATGGCCGGCGGCAATTGGCTTTCGTCAGGAAGAGGAGTCGTTGTCGTCGCCACTAGTTGCGCCAGCGGGCGGTGTTGCATTGCCAATGGCAACTCCGACTCGCCCGGCAGTTCCTGTCGCCTGATATTATCCCGCGGCAACATTGACTCAGACGGCAGTGGTTGTTGCGCCCAAGCATCCGGTATCGCGAAAAACAGTAACAAGATGATCAGTCGCAAGAGTGGCATTGATCGCAGGACTCTCAAGAAGGGGAGTAATTGTGAAATTGCACGATCCGCAGTCGATATGTCATACTACGAAACTATCATCCATAATGCGACCAAGATCGCTTTTTGACAGACCTGGTCGGCAATGCGTCGACCGAGCGACAGCACTTGCTGCAACATTTTATTCGCCCCGCATGAACGCCCGGGGCGAATAAAACACTGGATAGGAGACCACCGCACTATGTGTCACGCTATTTGCCGACTTATCAATCGCTCGACTGTATCGATCATTCTTGCTGTTGCGACTGTTGCCAACTTCGCGCCGGGAGTGGTAGCGCGTGCCCAGGAGAAAAACGCCGTTACATCGGCGTTGCGGACCATGTTTAGCCCACGCCGCGCCCCCGCGAACCGGACTATGGGGCTCACGCAGCGAACATTTCTCGATCTAGTCGAAGAGAGCCGGCCACAACTGGAGGTCGCGATTGTGATCGACGGCACCGAAAGCATGCAACCGGCACTCGCCGGTTTGCGAGATGCGCTCACCCAGATGATGCGGGACTTGGAACTCTATAAGCAGCATGATGTTTCGTATCAGTTGGTTGTTTATCGCGATGTCGGAGCCAAGTCAGGCGTAGTGGTCCAGCCACTGCGCACACCGGGCAATGCGTTCACCACCGACCGCGACGCAATTGTCGCGGCCCTCAATGACTTAACGCTGGAAAGTGGCGCGCCTTATTTCCCCGAGCTTGTCGATGAAGGCGTTCACCACGCGCTCACGCAACTGCCTTGGTCGACCGACGAAAACGTTTCGCGGTGGATTTTTGTATTTGGCGACGCGCCACCGTTCGATCCGACAGTTAAGGAAGAAGGTACTGGTGCCGGCCGGCGTTATGCGACCGATACACTGGTGGCGATAGCTAGCGAAAAGCGAATTCACGTAAACTGCGTTCTTTGTACAACCCGTGACGAAGATCGAGAGGCCTTTAACACGGTACTCGACCAAACGCAGGCGTTCATGACGGCGCTGAGCTCGGGCACTGGTGGGCTGATGCTCGACCTGTCGTACGACGATATTCGCGATGCCATTACCAAAGCGGCCGCGATTGACAATGTCGAATACTCCCAAGTCGGTATCATCAGTCGCGACGAAGTGCAGCAACTTCGCGCGACGGTCATCGAGCCACCCTCGCCGTCCGACCGCCCGACGAAGATCGTGGTTCTGCCTCACGCTCCACTTGATCGCATGACATTTGCCTCCGACGCAGCGGCCATGCAGATGGCTGCTGAACTTCGTTTGCGGCTCAAATCGGTCGTCGGGTTGATGGTTGTCGAGCCGCTAATCGTCGAGCGACGATTCGAGCAGTTGCGGCGAAGCCCCAACTACAGCGGACTGCGGGGCGATGGGTTGCTGCAAGCGCTCGGTGCCACGCTTGGTGCCGACTACCTTGTTTGGGGCGATATCCGTGAGAACGGTGATGCCACGTACGTTCGCACCCGCGTCTACTCCGCCGCCACGGGCGACGTGGTCGCACAGGCCGAACGTTCGTCGAGTCCCACCGTCGCAAAGCAGCAGCTCGGCGGACTGCTGGCGGCCGACGTACTTGCCGCGTCGATCACATCACCGGCCTACCGCTCGTTGGGCGACCAATTGCTCGTCGCTCGCAACGACACAACGCAAAACGAAGTCATCACCCGACAAATCTCGAACGAATCGGCACACGATGACCTAGTTGCGGGACTCGCATCACTCGAAAAGGCACTGGCCTACCCATTGGGTGATGCCGCCGGAGTCGATTTGCTGCGCGACGCTCGCGAGCGACTTGCTCGCGCGGCGAAGGCTGACGACGCAAATGCGCTCCCTCGATTTCTGCTTGCTAACTGTCACTACAATAGGGCTCGGCAACAAATCGAGGCTGGCGAGGACCCGTCGGCCACCATGAAATCTTTCGGCTCGGAATTACGTGCCGCCTATCGCTTCCGCACAACGCTGCCTGACAGCGATTTGCGCCGCGAGATCGAAGCCGACTACGCACTATTGGTGCGTGGTAAACCGGCTGAAGCGATTCCAATTTACGAGCGGCTCGCCGAGGGTTTCGCCACATCTGACACAGCGCGACGAGCCAATTGGATGCTCGCTGGGATTTACGGCAACGACTGGGGAGTCCCCGCCGAGTTCGCTGAGCCCGAGAAGGCAAGACAACGATTGATTGCCATTCTCGCGATTTGGCCAGAAAGCCCTGAAGCCGCGTTCATTAAGCGTGCCCTGCGCTGGGACGATACTCGCGGTGGGTCACAGTTTCCGCATCTACCGCGAGAAAACGATCGACTGGCGGCAGAAGTGGACCGTGAAACGTAACCCGCGGAGGCGCGATTTCGGGGGTGACTCCCGCCTTTTCGCAAGCGCGTCGGATCATCTCAATCTTCCACAGGTCGAAAACCATCAATCGACCATCGCGACCCCCGCTGATAAGCCAACGCCCGTCGGGAGTGATGCGTAGTGCGGCGATGCGATCGCCTCGTCCGACACTCAACAGTGGCGATTGATCTGATGGAGTCGTGTTACCGGCATTGCGCCACAGTGTGACCGCGCCCGATTCGTGCCCGGCAGCCACCCAACCGGCGTCGTAACTTGTGACGAGTGCCGTCACATCGCCTATCGTGACAGGAAACTCCAACACGCGTTCCATCGCGGCTGTGCCGGTGCCCGGTAGTGGCTGCCAAACGACGACCGCGCCACGGTCGTTGAATTGACTAATTCGCTCGGAAGTCACCAATCGGTCGCCCTGTGCGTCGAGCGAACAAGCGACAATCGAATCGGCCTGTGTTGAGGCCAGTCGATATCCAACATGGAGCGCTATATCGACGATCGCTGCTCCGCCGGAAGTGTCATCGGCACTCGTCGGCGCGGCACCCGCATAGGCAACCACCTTGCCATTCCCCGAGGCAGCAAGGGCAAACACCTCGTCGGCCTGCCGCCCCAACTTGCTGTTGGTGCCCGTGTCGGAGTGCCACTGCCAAATAAGTGCTTCGCTGTCGATGGTCGCTACGACAACGCCATCGTCTCGACAGCCCACCAGCTTCGGAAACTCACCCGGTTGTTGCCCGAGGATCCGCTTCGTGCTAGCGGGGTCTGCGGCCATTGCGTCCCAGGCGAACACCTGCGTCATGAGCTCGACCGGCGCAGTGGCCACGAGTGTCTTGCCGTCGCCTGTGACGGCCAACCGTGTCTCGGCGCTGTTGGTGTCGGCCAGTGGCTTCGCGCCTTCTGCTGAGTGCGTCCAAATCGCCCCCTTTTCGTCAACGGTTGCCACGATCGCATCGTTGGCCGCCGCACTCACGACGGAGCCATCTTTGTAGCGATGCAGTTCCGTGAATGGCACGGCAACGCCATCCACACCAATCGACCAACTGCGGACAACTCCGTCGCGCCCGCCAACAATCAATCGATCTCCGCCTGGCGTCACCAGCAGGCAATCGCTCCACAGTACGCCCGCCGTGGTGAGTAGCGTTGGCTGCGGATATCGGGACAGCCCCGAGTCGTCAGCGATCGCGCTGGCAAACGCATCGGCCGCTTCCGCGACTTTGCCTGCCGAGAGAAGTTGCTGCGCCTTCGCGACGAAATAGCCAGTTGTGTAGGGAACCGCAAACTTAAACTGGTTCGCCTCCACGAGTTGCGAAGGTTCGATTGTCCACTGTTGATCTTTGCGATCGGGGTTGTCCGCCGCCTCGATCCGCGCCGGAGCGCCCTTCGGCAGGCGCACTTGCACCAGCCCCTCGCTGTCAGTCGTATAAGGCTGATCGTTGATAGTCACATGCAGGTCAGCCGCCCCGAATTGCACCACGACTCGCGTCGTGTTCCGCCAGTATCGCTGGGCCGACCACAAGCCGGCCACAGTGCCACCACCTATGAGTAGCGCAAGCAGTGTGAATAGCAAAACCGGAGGCTTGCTCACAACAATCCGTGGTTGCGTCGCCGCGCGTAGCGCTGCCACAAATTCCGTTGACGATTCGTATCGCTTGTTCGGATCGAGTTGCGTCGCCTTCTGCAATACGGCTTGTTCGCGGGGCGGAACGTGCGAGAAATCGAGCTTGCCTGAGCGATGCGCGTCGTACACCGCGGCGAACGTATCAACCGCGATTGGTAGTCGCGCCGTTCGCAATTCATAGTAGGTCACCGCCAACGAGTACTGGTCGCTTGTGCGACTCGGCTTTGCCTCGAACGCTTCGGGGGCCATGTAAGCGGGCGATCCGCTGAGGCTTGTGGCTCGTGCCGACCCGCCGGCATCGGCAAGAATCTGTGCCACGCCAAAATCACAAATCACGACCGATCCGCCGACGAGCATGACATTGTCGGGCTTGATGTCGCAGTGTTGCACACCGACTTGCCCACCTGCCCAGGCGTGCTGAATCGAATTGAGAAAATCGATGCCCTTGGCAGTCTCTTCCATGTAGCCAATCAACTCGCTGGCAGGCACTCCCTCAAGCCCCTCGTCGAGACAGGCGTCGAGCCGATCGCGTAGCGAAACATCAGCCAGCAAAGTCGCGATGATCATTTTTGTCGCTGGCTTATCCTCGGCGACCGTGTCGGCGATCAACATCTCGGTGTCGTCTTTTCCGGCGAGGCCATCGAGATGATCGTCGTCGAGTACGTTGCCATCTTCGTCGATCAACCAAATGGCCACGATCGGCATCAGGTGCGCATGCCGAATTTGCTTGACTCGCTGAACCGCGCGAAATTCCTTCCATCCACGACGGCCCGTCATGTCAAGCACTTTTAGTGCCACCGTCGAGCGCCCTGGAGTCGTGGCTCGCCACACTTCGCCATACTGCCCGCGGCCCAGCATCTTTTCGACGCGATAACCGCGTATCGGTTCGTCGCCTGGCTTGATCATGATCGGTTGTGCAAAAAAACAAGAATACAAGGGCGGAGGCAGTCAGAATAAAGCGTAGCTCACAGCGGAGTGCCAAAGCAAACCCACAAAGCTGGCGGCCCGACCTGCCATGTCAAACCGAACGTTCGCTTGAGTTAGCCTCGTCGATCGCTTAGCCTAGCCAAAGTAGCGAAACAACATGACGGTGCAGGGGATCCGACAATGTCCGAACACTATGACATTCGCCAACTGTTCGCTGAGTTACGGCTCGAACAATTCTTGGCTTACTTGCCAGCAAACGGCTGGCAGCGGACCGTGCAGCAGGGCGATCGTGTGCGATTTGAACTCAGCGACGGGGCCGATCCCTACGTCTTGTTACTGCCGCGCTCCAGTCGTTCCCCCGGTTCGCGTGGACTGCTACAAAAGGCGGTCTACATGCTCAGTGGAATTGAGGATCGTCAACCATTCGAAATCGCCCTCGCTATCATCAAGATGCAGCCCGACGTTGCGATTTCGGAGAAAAAGCCAACCGACGGAGTCCGGCTGAGATTCGTCAATGCCCAAGATGTGTCCATAAAAGTACGCATTTCTAGCCGCCCTGGATCAACTCTACTTATGCCGGGTGAGGCTATCGAAGTGCTCGGCTCCGCCACGACAGCCGCGCCGCTCGAAATCGAAATTGCGGGCGATTGCGAATAGACGAATAGACAGCTCGACTTTTGCTGCTATTTTTCGGTCAATTGTGACAACGCACCAAACCTAAGTTGTGCGAGCCGCATTGGTTGTCGCGTTTGCTTCGACCAGATTTGCCATTAAAAACAACGATTTCTAGCGGTTTCGGTTCCGCGTACGAGAATTTGCCGCCCCGACAGTCGTTCGCTAACGAATAACTCCTCAGACATCCGAAAACGAGCCGCCGAAAACAGCGTTTTCACGCAGTTCTGCAGCTCAATGATCGAGCGATACGACAATTCACATGGGGCGTGGCCACGCGGGCCACACTGGTATGACGCGCCGCCGAGCTCACCGCCGGCCGCGCGATTTTCTCGAAAGGCAAAACGATGGCAATCAATCTCGACTTCACAGTGAAGGGCTTCGAAAAGGCGGCCGGCAAAGAGCTCAAAGCGGTCAAACTCAAGAGCGCCCTCAAGGACGTTGAAAAGGCCCAGTCGAACGAAAAGAAAAAGGGGGATGTGGCGGCGATGGAGGCCAGCATGAATGCCATGCAATCGACTGCTGACGCTATTCAAGAGACCATCAAGAAGGAGTGTGACGCCAAGAAGCAAAAAGACCTCGTAAATGCCCTGAAAAAGCTCGCTTCGGATTGTGATGCCGAGATTAAGCGATTGAGTGAGGCCATCAAAGGTGTGGACGATGGCGAAGAAGGCGAAGAGAGTCTCGACGAATTGTTGAACGTCGACAACTTCGACAAGCTGTTCAAGAAGGTAAAGGGTGCGAGCAACGCCTCTGATGGACCCGGTTTCTGCTTCTGCTTCCATGCCAAAGACGGCAAACAAAATAAGCTGGTGCTGGCGTTAAACTCCGCCAAGGCGAAGCAGGCCATGACCAAACTCCGTCGTGAACTTCCCAAGGAAGATTCCGACTTCAAGAAGAAATTCATGATTCGCGGTGTTGCTTATCGCAGCGACAAGTACCTGGTTTTAGAACCCGACCCAGGCGAAGGAATGCCCAACGTGCCTGGAGTGGCCAAGAAACTGAAGGACTGGGTGAAGGAAAATCGCAAAAGTATCGTCCCGATGAAAAAGGTGATGATTCGACTACCGGGCATGCCACCTATTGAAGTCGATGTCGACGACGAGAATGATCCTCAGGAAGAATCGACTGGTGGCGCCGAAGCGGTTGCCGCTGCCGCTACCGCCGCTGCCGATCAGGCACAGAGGCAGACCACCACACCACCTGCTGCGCCGCCACCGCCACAAGCCGCTGCAGCTCAGCAACCCGCTGCGGCACAGGGCAATGAGAGTCAGGCAGCCGAAGCACAATCGAATAACGGAGCGGAAGAAGACCGGCGGAAGGAATTCCGCAAGGCACGGCGTGTCTGGCAATCTGTCAAGGAGAAAGCCATTCAAGACCTCGAAGCCGTGAAAGACGGCATCCGCGATTACTACCTCGACGATCCCGAGCAATTCAAGATTGCGACCGGAAAGTTATCGCAACTCGACGCCATTATGGACAATTTGGGCGACGATCTTCGCGATGTGCTCGACCGATACGTGGCGACTCCCACGAGTCGACAGGCACAAATGCAGCAGCTTGCCGAAGAAGCCAAGTCGACCGTCGATCGATTTCTCAATTACGCGAGTTCCGACAAGCTGCTCAACGCTGTAGATCACAAGGAATTCGCCGATGTGCAGGTCAAATCGCCAATTGAAAAGGCGCTGCGGGATCTGGTAAAGACTCTTGGTTAACCTGCGCGTTTCACGAGATACGTTTCTGGGGCAACGCTAACAAAGTTGCGGTCGCGCGGCCTGGAATCTCCAGCCGCGTGCCGCACAATTTTCGAGATACACTCACGTTGGAGCAAGTCATGTCGAGTCTCAAAACCGAGTTGGGCTTGGGCGAACCGAAACCAGCCGGTTCGACCGAGCAAGCCGATCAGTTCAAGGCGGCGTTTCAGGCAGCGATCGGCAGTGTGAACCAATCGCTGCAATACACGGCCGCTCACGCCGAACAGGCCAAACACGATCCCCATGCGTCAAAGCGCGACACGACTTGCTCGGCTTACCAGATTGCTCTTGGTCGCATCGACCCGACCAACCCCGCAGCCGCTCAAGCTGCCATCGACCAAGTGTTGGCGGGCGTCAACTCAGTGAAGTCGGCCGCCGAGTCGCTCAAAAAGTCGGTTGAAAAGGCATTCAATACGTGGACGGGCAAGCAGCCACTGCTCGATGACGTAAGCGACAAGATTCGCGAAATGGTCGATTGGGGCCACCAGAAGGCTAGTGCACTCGAACAAGTCGTCAAGGCGGTGACCGAAAAGGCAAATCAACGCGCCTGGGAAGCCGCGAGTACGGCGCTCGATCAAATTGTAGACAAGGTCAAACCGTTATACGAAGAGTTCTTGAAACAAAAGGCAGCCAAGGAAGAGTATGACCCGTTGCTGGCGGCCACGCAGCCTCGCCTCGAGAAAGTACACGCGTGTACTTTCAAATCGCTCGAATCACAGAAACAAGCGATCACTGCCGCCGAGGCCCCGATGAACGAAGCGGCGGCGGCGATGGATTTCGTGACGGCGCTCACTCAACTCAAGGCTCTGGAAGCATTGCTTTCGGCCTTTGAAGCCGAGCTGGCCCAGCTTGAAGCGAAGAAGCAGCAGTACGATGAGGCGCGTGCAGCCATTGATGGCAAACTTACCGACGCATCGACTTGCGAGTACAAAGTGCTCGCCGAAATGGACCAGCAGATTGCCGATTTGACAAGTCGCACCGATCAGGCCGCTGCCGACGAAGATTTCGATCAAGCGATCACGCTTGTGGGCGAACTCGGATGCAAGGTCGACGAGAAATTGGCACGAGTCGCCGAGCTCGATGCGAAGCGAACCGAGTATGAGCAAAAGCGTGCCGAAGTCGACGCGAAACTCGGACCGGTTTCGACATGCGAATACAAGGTGCTGGCCGAGCTCGATCAACAGATTGTGGACCTGACCGGACGCGTCGATCAGGCGGCGACCGAGCAAGAGTATGACCAGGCGATTCAACTGCTTGGCGAATTGCTCAGTAAAGTCGATGAAAAAGCGCAGCGTGTCGCCGAACTTGACGCCAAAAAGGCCGATTACGAATCGGCCAAAGCGTCGGCAACCGACAAAATGGACAGTTGCACGGTATCGGCACGGCAATTCACTTCGCTCGACGCTGCTCGCGCCGATTTGGCAGCCAAACATGGCGAAATGATCGCCGCTGCCGAAGACCAGGATTACGACAAAGCACTGGCAGCCGCGAAAGACCTCGACAGCAAGTCAGCCAAGTACCTTGCCGACGCTGAAAAGGAACAGGCCAAATACGACAAGAAGGGAGCTGATATCGTCAAGAAGATCGACGACGCCGGTTACTTCAGCGAAGATAACGTCGCTCGCGAAGAAATGGCGAAGTTGACCGAAGACGACCTCAAGCACTTGCCTACCGAAGCGCGCAATCGCATTTTGGCGGAATTGCAAGAAGGCTACTTCTCAGACGACGACAAAGTCGCCGCGAAGAAACTCTATTCGGTCAAGTACCTCGATCCGGAGTTTGAGAAGATCGACCAAAAGAACCGTCGAGAAATGCTCGAAAAACTTAAGACCGACCCGAAGTACAAAGAAGCTCGCGACAACTGGAGTACCTGGCCCGACAACAAAAAGCTAGAAACGCTGCAAAGCGTGGCCGATGTTCAAGCCGACGCCTACGGGATTCCTAAGACGACGATCGAGACCTATACTCGTCCACCCTATACTGATCCAGATTCAGGGATTTCGTACATCACTAATGGCGAGTACGGGCACGACGATGGCAAGTTGATGCTTAACGACCATCCCCGTTCGGCTTGGAGAGATTTCGACAAGGTGCTGAACACGACCGTCCACGAGAACGGACACCGGTATCAGTCGACACTCATCGACCGGCTCGACGACGGCACCCTCAAGAAGGGTGATCCGCTCTACAATCAAGCAATGACCTTCAAGCTGAACGACACACATCACGGCTATTACACGTTCGACAAACCGGAGTATTTCACACAACCCCAAGAGACTCACTCTCGTGTTACGGGCGACGCCCTCGAGAACGCTAAGATTGGTCAGTGATTGAGTTTTGACGGGTGGAAAGTACAAGCACTCAAGAGGCCATGCGATGAAATGCGGAAGTTATTTCGGACTTGCACTACTGGCATTGGCCTTGACGTCGTGTGGTAGTGAATCGACAGAATCTAAATCGGACTCAAAGGAGACAAATAAAGTGACAACGCTCATCGTTTCAAAGGTGGATAACGGATCGACACAGCGGATCGGCACGATCACCTTCAGCAGTGATGCTGAACCTGTTTTGTCGGTCGAAGGAGAAGGTAAAGACGCTGAAGCGCTTCGGCAGGCGTGGGCCGAAACCTCAGCGATCGACCCGTTGCCCATGTCTCACACGGAATCGGGGGAAAGCGACAGCGGGAAACCGGTGATGCGATTTGGCGAAGCATTAGTACCCCGTGGCAATCCCGAATACAAGTGGGCCGTTTACGACTATCTCGAGCGAAATTATGGTTATGAGGTCAAAGTCGACAAATAGCCAATCGATGCTCGGACGGGCGGCGAGACTTGTGTTATTTGGCCAACCCGATCGCTCGATTTCGCAACGCAATCGAAATGGTATTCCATAGCATTTTTACTAGACGCAGTGATTCAGATTCCGCATCGCGACACACAACAATGTTTTGATTATCAGGCTCGCCTTTGTGTCTTCGACGCCGGCGAGTTGGTCCGCCTCTGGGCGGTCTTCGCGAGGTCGCGGTGCGACCGAGTAAGGAGAGCGACAGATGGCAGGACTTAAAGAGCTTTGGGGCCTCAGCGACAAGCGGCAACCCGACCAGCAACTCGATGCCAAAACGGCGGTACTCAGGGCCGAATTCCAAACCGTAATTGGTAGCATCAATCGTTCGCTGCAGTTCACCGCGGCCAATGCTCGTCAATCCGAT
>JBGSWC010000025.1:0-12823 GCA_041752635.1 Pirellulales bacterium
CGCCTTGCTGCTGCACGAAGTGCTGCTGACTCGACTCGACGATCCAGCGACTCTCACCCACGAAGCTCATCTACCACTTGCGGCCAAGTTGTCGCTCATTCCCGAAGCCGAAACACGTGATGGACTGCTTGTTGCCGGAAAAAAAAGTGTCGTCGCGGCTGTACTACCTCTTTCGTTCGCTGAGTGGCGTGTCGACACACGGAGCGGCGAACTCACCACGACCGGGCAATTCCTCGAATTGTCGCAGCAACGCATGGGGCAACGCCTCAGTATTCCGCTGTGGATCGATTTGAGCCCGGCGCGTGCGAAGAAGCAACGCACTTGGCGGCAACTGACTGTCGCCGAGCGACTCGAACGACAACCCCACGACGTGGCGGTGGGATATCGCATTCAATCGGGCGACGAGCAATGGCTCGTCTACCGCTCGTTGGCGGCGGCCGCGAATCGAACGTTGCTGGGACAAAATCTTTCGAGCGAGAGCTTTATCGCGCGCTTCGACAAGAACGGCGAGGCGCACGAACTGATCGAGATCGAGGCGAATGGCGAGTGAGCAGTGACGAGTAACGCGAAAACGCCCGCCGAAATTATCGCTGACAACTATCGGTGTCTCGTCGAGCAAGTTGCCAACGCATGTGAGCGAGCGCAACGCGACTCGGCCGAAGTTACGATTGTTGGCGTTTCCAAATACGTTGGTGCCGCGTCGACTCGGCTGTTGGTCGAGGCGGGTTGCCGAGACTTGGGCGAGAGCCGACCGCAGTCGCTTGCGAGCAAGGCCCATGATCCGGTGCTACGCGATCAACACATCGAGTGGCACTTAATCGGACACTTACAACGCAACAAGGTCGACATTGTTGTCGAAACGGGCGCATTGATTCATAGTGTCGACAGCGAGCGACTGCTGCGAGCGATCGACGCAGTGGCGGCCAAACGCGCAAGGATCGCCCGCGTATTAATCGAAGTAAATTGTTCGGGCGACGCCGAAAAAGACGGGGTTACCGCTGCGTCGCTGCCGGTGTTGCTCGATGTGGCCAGCGATTGCCCCCATGTCGAAGCACGAGGATTGATGACAATGTCGGCCCGCGAGGCAGACGAGAGCGTCGTACGCCAAAACTTTGCCGCGCTGCGAAATTTGTTGGCAATTGCACAGCAGTCGCACCCTCAGTTGCCACTGAGCCAGCTTTCGATGGGCATGAGCGGCGATTTCGCGTTGGCGATTTCCGAAGGGGCGACCATCGTACGTGTCGGTTCGTTGCTGTGGGAAGGATTGTAGCTGATTCGCACGTTTTCGCGTTTACCTGTTTGCGGTTAATATGACATCGATTCACTCACCTAGCCCAAATTGAGCATGGCCCCCATCATTATTCGCAATCCGACACGAAGCGTTGCTATAGGTAACATCAGCATCGGTGCCGATCAACCGATTGCCGTTCAGAGCATGACGGCAACTTCGACCCAGGACATCGACGCGACAGTTGGCCAGATACACGATCTCGAGAGTGCCGGTGCCGATGTTGTCCGCGTGGCGGTCGACAGCACCAAGGACGCCGAGGCACTGGCGGAAATCCGCCGGCAAACCAGTGCCAACTTAGTGATCGATTTGCAAGAGAATTACCGCTTGGCCGAGGTCGTCGCGCCGCACGTCGACAAGCTTCGCTACAATCCGGGGCACCTGTACCATCACGAGAAGACCAAACCTTGGGAAGAAAAGGTTCGCTATTTGGCCGCTGTGGCGGTTGAGCACGACTGTGCGATACGCGTTGGCGTGAATTGTGGAAGTGTCGATCCGGCCAAGAAAAAGAAGTTCGCCGAGTCCGATTCGTTGTCGCCAATGATCGAGAGTGCGATCGATCACTGCCATTTGCTCGACGAGATTGGCTACACTCGCTATTGCGTCTCGCTGAAGGATTCCGATCCAGCAAAGGTGATTGAGGTCAACCAGCGATTCGCCGAACAGCGGCCCGACGTTCCGTTGCACTTGGGAGTAACCGAAGCGGGACTCCCACCCGATGGCGTTATTAAGACCCGCATTGCATTCGAGCAGCTCATCAGCCGAGGGATCGGCGACACGATTCGCGTTTCGCTCACGGTCCCCAACAATCGCAAGCACGAAGAGATCGATGCGGGGCGGGCGATATTGGCCGATATCGCCGCCGGGCGCGTGCGATCGGTGGTCGATTATGGATTGTCGACACTCAACATCATTAGTTGCCCGAGTTGCAGCCGAGTCGAAAACGAGGCGTTCGTTGAGTTGGCCGAGAATGTTCGAGATATGACGCAATACGCCAAGGACCACGACTTGACGATCGCGGTGATGGGCTGCCGAGTCAACGGACCGGGCGAAACCGACGACGCCGATCTAGGATTATGGTGCGGGCCGACCTACGTGAATCTCAAACGCCGTTCGGTGGCGGTGGGACAGTTCTCGTATGAAGAGATTCTGCCTCGCTTGCGGAGCGAACTCGATGAGCTAATCGCCACGAAGAACACAACGACAACCTCTACGACTTAGATTTCACTGCATTTACCACTCGATTTAGAAGGCATCATGCATCGCATCGGAATCGCCGGCATCGGCTTTATGGGGATGGTCCATTACCTGACTTATCAGCAGGTGCGCGGACTGAGTGTGTCGGCGATTGCGTCGGATGAGCCCAAGCGACGAGAAGGAGATTGGCGCGGCATCAAAGGAAACTTTGGGCCGCCCGGCGAGAAGATGGACCTCAGCGGGGTCGAACGCTTTGCCGATGCATTCGACATGGTCGAGAGCGACGATATTGATGTCGTCGATATTTGCCTCCCCCCTGCCCTGCACGCCGACGTGGCCGTGGCGGCGCTGAATGCCGGGAAACATGTCTTTTGCGAAAAACCGATCGCACTCACCGCAGACGATGCAAGACGCATGAGAAAGGCGGCTGAGAAAAACAACCGACTGTTGATGGTGGGACATGTACTGCCGTTTTTCCCCGAGTACGCCTGGGCGCTCAAGGTCATCGCCAGCGGCGAGTTTGGAAAACCGATTGGCGGTGCGTTTCGGCGGGTTATTTCAGACCCGACGTGGCTTGCCAATTACTGGGAAGCCGAGAAAGTCGGTGGCCCGATGCTCGACCTGCACATTCACGACGCGCACTTTATTCGCCTCGTGTTTGGTATGCCGAACCAGGTGTCGACCATTGGGCGAACGAAGAATGGCTTAGCCCAATTCTGGCATTCGCAATTTGCTTTTAGTGATGGAGCGGTGGTCGAAGCAACCAGCGGAACTGTTGACCAGCAAGGCCGGCCATTCGACCACGGGTTCGAGATTCATCTCGAACAGGCCACGCTGGCGTTTCAATTTGCCGTACATGGCAAACAGGCGAACTACTTGTGTGCTCCGACTCTGTTCACCAACGATGGAAAGGTGAAGCACCCCAAGCTGGGCGATGGCGACCCGATGCACGCATTTCTTGCCGAACTCAAGCAGGTGAAGCAGTGCCTCGACGCAGGTTCCGTGAGTGGTCCACTCGATGCCACGCTGGCGGTCGACGCTCTGAAACTCTCCGAGGCGCAGACCAATAGCCTCTCCAGCGGAAAAGCTGTGAAAATAAAGTAAACCAATTGTCGGACGGGCCAATTCTACCAGCCGCGGTTGCCGATCAAATGCCGGGCCTCTCCAGTACCCGGCATTTGCTGCAACCGACTCTGCCCCCGACCAACTCTGTTCGCAACTCAACGACGAAATCGCAACGAACAGCAGGAGCCGCAGCGTTCAGTAACTATGAGAATTATGCGCAAAACCGATTGCCTATGCAACCAACGTAACTCATGCCCGGATCGCTCGATCATTGCGTCCAACAAAAGCTCGCATAACCGTAGCGATATGAGTGCGTAATAGCGATAATATCTAAATTCCCACAGCGGCACTCCGACCAGCGATTCCCTACTAGAAAGTGAAACAATGACCTACCTTTCTCTGTGCACCAGAACTATCCTCTTCGCGCTTGCGATTTTTTGTTCCGTCACCTGCAATCAGTCGCACGCCGACGAAAAACTCAAGGCTTTGATTATCGACGGCCAAAACAATCATGGCATGTGGCCCAAGACCACGGCGATGATGAAAGCCTATCTCGAAGAAACCGGCAAGTTTGAAGTCGACATCGCCCGTACCAAGTTCACCTGGAATGGCGATGACCTGCTGGAGGAATATTCCTTGCCGGGAATGAGGACGATTAGCCTGAAACAGCCTCAGACCGACCCCGACTTCAAGCCCGACTTCAGCAAGTACGACGTGGTGATCTCCAACTTTGGATACAACGCCGCTCCGTGGCCGAAAGAAACCCAAGACAAGTTTGTCGCCTACATGCTCGGTGGTGGTGGTTTGGTGGTGGTCCATGCGGCCGACAACTCGTTTGGCGATTGGCCCGAGTATAACTTGATGATTGGCCTCGGTGGCTGGGGAGGCCGCACGCAAAAATCAGGCCCCTACGTTTACATCGGCGACGATGGCAACGTGGTCCGCGACGACTCCGAGGGCCACGCTGGCAGTCACGGTCCCCAGCAAGAATATCCCGTGGAGATTCGCAAGCCGGATCATCCCATCATGAAGAACATGCCGAACGGGTGGATGCATACCCAAGACGAAATCTACGATAGCTTGCGTGGACCGGCCGAGAATATGACGATTCTGGCTTCCACCTTTTCAAAAGCGACTGGTCGGCACGAGCCGGTGATGATGACCATTAAGTATGGCCGCGGACGCGTGTTCCACACCACCATGGGCCATGCTGACTACTCGTTTGCCTGTGTCGGCATGATGGCCTCGCTGCAACGCGGTGCCGAATGGGTCGCCACCGGCGAGGTCACTCAAGAGTTGCCCAAGGACTTTCCGACGACCGAAGCGACGAGTTCGCGGGAGTTTGGGAAGGAGTAGCGTTTCCGATAGACTCGGTCGCAGATGCTGGGGCGTCGCTCAACAACGCGTGCCATTCCTTAAACACAGCGCCGTGTCGTCAGTTGGTACACTCAACTGACGGTGGTTGAACGTAAACGGCAACGTTCCGCAGTCGCTTGCTGTAACGTAGAGTTGAATGGCGAAGACCCGTGGGCTTTACCGCATGAATACACAGTCATCATCGACCTTAACGAGTCGGTTGCTCGCCCTTCTCTTGGGTCCCGCGTACCTTAACATGATCGCGCATGGACTTAGCATGGCGACGAAAACTTCGTACACTTTCACTCTGGCCATGACGGTGATTGGGTCCGCAATAGTCATGGCCGTGCTCTCCGTCTTCGGCGTTAAAGCGTACAAGTATAAACATTCAACTGTTCGCTTCACGTTGTCCACAGTCTTGCTTGTCACGATTCCGCTATCGGTTTATCTTACCGCGTTGCGATGGGTCTTTCGAGAAATACCGACGCAGGAACTGGATGCGGTTGTCTGGCTTTTTATTTCCGCCAACAGTTTACTTTTCATGATTCTGACAACGGCCATACTGCTGTGGATGGCCGAGTCGATCATGTGGTTCGCAGTCGCGTCCCTTCGTGGGTTTTCGGCAAAGCGGCTTCGCGATGAATAAGCCGTCCGGCATACGCAAGCGATGTGCTCGAGTGGCCGATCGCGTCGGAATTGGATGGATGATCACTCGGCGGCGACTTCTCCACCCCTACAACCCCGCCACCTCAAACCCTTCGCGATACGAATCGCGAATCAGCTTGCTGGCTTCGTCGTTGTTCGTGATTTTCATTTCTTTCGCGTTCCATTGAAGTTGCTCATCCGGAAAACGATTGGCAACGACTCCCAGTAGCAGCGCTTCGGTCAGCGGGCCACCAAACGAGAACGGCGCGCTTGCTTGGCCTTCGCCCAGGCAGGAGTCGACCCATTGGTGATAGTGGTTCGCGCCCTGCACATCGGGGCGCTGATAGTCCTTGAACTTCTCGACCGGGAACAGCGAAGCCTCGGCGATGTGCGGCAACAGCAGGTGACCTTCTTCGCCCACAAACAATGACCCCTGGCCGGGAAGTCTTGTTCCCGCCGGCAATCCCACCGATTCGGGTTGGGGGGGAGCGAACGACCCGTCATACCACTTCCAAATCATTGTCTTGGTGGTATAGCGAGTCTCGGGGAATTCGTACTCCACGATGTTGCGTTCGGGATGACCAATAGCGGTCGGTGGGCGGCAAGTGGTTTTGACCCAATTCGGTGCGGTCAGCTCGAGTGCGCCGTAGGGAGTATCGAAAATGTGGACCCCCATGTCGCCCAACGTGCCGGTACCGAAGTCGATGAACCTCCGCCAATTGCCCGGATGGTAATCGCGCGGAATATAGTCGCGCGTCGCAGCCGTGCCGAGCCAGAGATTGAAGTCGAGATAGTCGGGCACAGGAGCCGACGGACGGAGCGACGTTCCATCGTATCCCCAGTTCTTGCCGCTCCAGGCGTGGACTTCGCTGACGCGACCGATCACGCCGTCCTGAATCATGCGGACGGCGCGAATATAAACCGGTTCCGAATGGATCTGAATTCCCATTTGCGTGACGAGATTTTTCTCGGTTGCGACCTCGTGCAGCCGTCGCGCCTCGTACACCGTGTGCGTCAAAGGCTTTTGGCAATAGACCGGTTTGCCGGCACTCATCGCTGTCATGGCAGCGGGGGCGTGGGTGTGGTCGGGCGTCGAAACGACCACGCCATCAACCGAATCGCCCAGTGCCGCGATCATTTCGCGGTAGTCGACGAATGTCTTGGCACCCGGATGCCGCTTGGCCGCCTCCGCCAGCCGGTTGGCGTCGACATCGCACAGCGCGGCGACTTCGACCGCGGAATGGGAGGCAATGGAATTCAAGTCGCCCCCACCCATCCCGCCGACTCCAACATGAGCCGTACGAAACTTCGCCATCGGCGACGGCGCCGCAAAGACCGCGGAAGAAGCCAAGCTACTGGCGGCCGCCAGCGCGGAGGCCTGTTGCAAGAAGCGACGACGACTGAATGTGTGACTCATGGCGCGTTCCTTTGCTCGCGGGAGGGGCTGTGCTTGCCGTTACGGTCGGCTGCCATGATAGCCGATTTGTACGTTGGGTTGCCAGTTGCGTGGGGGGAGCGGTGGCAGCATTCGATTCGGCAAGTTGCTTACGAGATCGAGTTCCCCCTCACTCAGCGCGACGCCCACTCACCCCATTTGCTTCACAACCGCTTCACCAAACGCACTACAAGACAGTAGCGTCGCCCCGTCCATCAGGCGTTCGAAATCGTAGGTGACCGTCTTCGCCGCGATGGCTCCGTTGAGGCCCTTGATGATCAGGTCGGCCGCTTCGGTCCAGCCGAGGTAACGCAGCATCATTTCGCCCGAGAGTATCAGACTGCCAGGATTCACTTTGTCTTGGTCGGCGTACTTGGGTGCGGTGCCGTGGGTGGCCTCGAAGATGGCGTGGCCTGTCTCGTAGTTGATGTTGCCACCTGGGGCGATGCCGATGCCGCCTACGCAGGCCGCCAGTGCATCGGAGATGTAGTCGCCGTTGAGGTTGAGCGTGGCAACCACGTCGTAATCGGCGGGACGGGTGAGAATCTGCTGCAAGAACGCGTCGGCGATCACGTCCTTGATCAGAATGTCTTGCTTCGCGCCGTGCGTGCCCGACTTGATCACTCGCCAAGGTCCGCCATCGAGTTCTTCGGCACCATACGAGTCGGCCGCCACCGCGTAGCCCCAATCGCGGAAGGCCCCTTCGGTGAACTTCATGATGTTCCCCTTGTGGACCAGGGTCACGCTACTGCGATTGTTGGCGATGGCGTAGTCGATGGATGCCTTCACCAGCCGCGCGGTTCCCTCTTGGCTCACCGGCTTGATGCCAATGCCGACGGTGTTGGGAAAGCGGACTTTCTTCCAGCGATCGGGAAACGCCTCGGCGAACAGTTGCTTGAACTTGGCGGTGTCGTCTTCGCCATTGGCGAATTCGATGCCGGCATAAATGTCTTCGCTGTTCTCGCGAAAGATGACCATGTCGGTCAGCTCGGGCTGCTTGACGGGCGACGGTACCCCTTCGAAATACTGAACGGGACGCAGGCATACGTAGAGATCGAGTATTTGCCGGAGTGCGACATTCAGCGAGCGAATACCGCCACCAACTGGTGTCGTGAGCGGGCCCTTAATTCCGACCAGGTACTCGCGAAAAGCGTCGAGCGTTTCGTCAGGCAGCCAACTGCCGCTGGAGTTAAAACTCTTTTCGCCAGCGAGCACTTCATGCCACACTATCTTGCGACTTCCGCCGTAGGCCCGCTCGACAGCGGCGTCGAAAACTAACTGGCTGGCCCGCCAGATATCGGGTCCGGTGCCGTCGCCTTCGATAAAGGGAATGATGGGTGTGTTGGGAACCTGCAAGGTTCCCCCTTCCATCCGCAAGTTTTCGCCGATTGCTGTTGCCATGCGTCTGATTACTCCCCCACGCGTATTTTTGTGCCCGAAATCGAAACAAAGCCAAGCGGCTGTGAGGTTGGTATAATGGCAGATTCAGCCGACGGGCTCAACGGGCGAGCGGCTAAAATGGCTCACCGTCATCCCGGCATCCGGCGGAACGCAGCTGGCAAACTTAGCTGGCGAACGTAGCTACCGATGATGCCGACCCCTTATACTGCAAAATCTCGACGACTTTCCCCCACCCCCATTCCTGCAGGCCCATTCGATGTCCCAGCAAGTCACCTCGCGCCGTCGTTTTATCCAATCCACAGTTGCCGGAGCAGCTACACTGGCCGTGGGCGCTGGACTGCCACGCCTGTCTTGGGGCGACGAGGCCAAGACCAAGCAGTTGCCCTTCAAGATCTCGTTGGCCGAGTGGTCGCTCCATCGCACGCTGCAAAGCGGTGAGCTCGACAATATGCACTTCCCCGAATTCACCAAGAACGAGTTCGGCATCGAGGCGGTGGAGTACGTCAACTCGTTCTTTAAGGACAAGGCCAAAGACACCGACTACCTGACGGAACTCAAGAAGCGTTGCGATGACCTCGGCGTGGTGAGCGTGCTCATCATGTGCGATGGCGAGGGGCAACTCGGGGCTCCCGACGAAGCGGCTCGCAAGAAAACTGTCGAAAACCACCATCGCTGGGTCGAAGCGGCGAAGTTCCTCGGTTGCCATTCGATTCGCGTGAATGCCCAAAGCCAGGGCAGCCGCGAAGAGCAGCAGAACTTGGCGGCCGACGGCCTGCATCGCTTGGGCCAATTTGCTGCCGATTACAACATTAATGTCATCGTCGAAAACCACGGCGGGCTTTCGTCGGAAGGCGACTGGCTTGCGGCGGTCATCAAACAAGCCGACTCGCCGAACGTCGGCACGCTGCCCGACTTTGGCAACTTTGGCAATTACGATCGCTACAAAGGGGTGAAAGAGTTGATGCCTTTCGCGAAGGGAGTTAGCGCCAAATCTCATGTCTTCGACGAAAAAGGAAACGAAGTAAACACCGATTTCCGCAAGATGATCGAAATTGTGATGGCGGCTGGTTACCACGGCTACGTCGGCATCGAGTGGGAAGGTGGCAAGCCCACCGAAGTCGAAGGTATCAAGCTCACCAAGAAACTTCTTGAAAAGATACGTAGCGAACTCACCGCGTGAGCGAACCACTCATATTCACGGTTGGCTACTCGAATCACGAGCCCGACTATTTTCTATCGTTGCTCACTCGGCATGGGGTGACGGCCGTCGCCGATGTACGATCGTCGCCTTACAGCCGACGGTCGTGGTATTGCAGCGACCAACTAAAACAGTTCTTGTCGGCCAATCGGTTAGACTACGTTTTCGTCGGCCAACAGCTTGGCGCTCGTCGAGATGAACCTGAGTGTTACGTCGAAAACCAGGCACGCTACGAGCTTGTCGCTAAGTTGCCAGCGTTTGCCGAGGGGATCGATCGACTCTTGCGGGGTGCAAAGGATTACCGCATCGCGCTCATGTGTGGCGAGCGCGATCCGCTCGATTGTCATCGTGGCGTGTTGATTTCACCGGCGCTCGTCAAACGCGGTTGCCAGATCGACCACATTCTTGGCGACGGCAGAATCGAAAGTCACAGTGACTTCGAGCTGCGGATGGTCGAACTCGTCGGCATCGATCCATTGTTCGATCGAGTCGCCAGCCATGCCGAACTGATTGAGCGAGCCTACGCGGAACGAGGGCGCGAACTTGCTTACATTCGACCGACATAGCCATTCGGGATGCATGTAACCAGCCGCTGAGTTACACTAAGGAAGTGGCGGTACTTGGTGGGCGAGTGGGCCTGCCTTTCTGATAACAGATGTCCTTCAATATTCGAGCGATTCATCATGTTTCATAGCGGCACTCACTTTGTTCGATTACTGAAAGTAGCCATAGCATTTTTCAGTGTTTTTACTGTATCGAGGGCGACGATCGCTGCCGAGCCAATGAATGTGCTCGTGCTCTATGCCGACGATTGGCGGCACGACTCGCTGGGGGTTGCCGGCAACGAAGTCGTTACGACGCCGGTCATCGACAAATTAGCGAGCCAGGGAGTGCGGTTCACACACAACTGTGTGACGACGTCGATTTGTGGCGTGAGCCGCGCGACGCTGTTCACCGGACAATGGATGTCACGGCATGGCTGTAAAGGCTTCACCATGTTCGATACGCCCTTCGCGCAAACGTATCCCGCGATCCTCCGCGAGAAGGGCTACTACGTCGGTCATGTGGGCAAATGGCACAACGGCCAATTTCCCGCCGATGAGTTCGACTTTGGTCGCGTGTATCACGGCCGTCATTGGTACAAGCTCGCCGATGGTCGCCGCGTTCACGTCACTCAGCGTAATGAAGAAGATGCGCTCGAGTTTCTCGACAAGCGGCCCCAGGACGAACCTTTCTGTTTGACAGTCGCGTTTTTCGCAACTCACGCCGAGGATTCGAGCCCGAAACAATTCCTGCCGCAACCACAGAGCATGAGTTTGTACGAAGATATCGAAGTGCCCGTGCCGGTGAACGCGACCGAGGAGTCATGGAAGCGACTGCCGCCGTTTTTTACGCCCCGCAACGAAGGACGTAACCGCTGGACTTGGCGTTTCGATACGCCCGAGAAGTATCAAACGATGATGAAGAATTACTACCGCTTGGCGCACGAAGTCGACGCGACCTGTGGAAAAGTGCTCGAAAAGCTGGAGCAACAAGGAGCACTTGATAACACGTTGGTGATTTTCACCACCGACAACGGATATTATCACGCTGAGCATGGGCTGGCCGATAAATGGTATCCACATCAAGAGAGTATTCGCGTTCCGTTAGTGATTCGCGACCCCCGCATGCCACAGACTCTACATGGTACAACCAACGACGAATTTACACTGAGCGTCGACCTTGCACCGACGATTCTCGCCGCCACAGGTTGCGAGGTTCCCGAGCGAATGCAAGGAACTGATATGGCGCCCCTCTACACCAGCAATACCCCACCTGAGTGGCGCGACGAGTTCTTCTACGAACACGCGACGCTTCGCGACGCCAGTTTCATTCCGGCGAGTGAGGCTCTCGTTCGCAAGGATTGGAAGTATTTTTATTGGCCTGAACAAGATTATGAGCAGTTGTTTCATATCGCGGTTGATCCCCACGAGGAAAATGACCTTGCCCGTGACTCGCAGCATGCCGATAAGCTCGCCGAAATGCGACAGCGTTTTGCCGAACTCAAGGCAGCCGCGAAGTGACCCGAACTGTCGGTATATTTTTAATTTGACAGCTAACGTGCGTGGCGTGGAAGTTGTACAATTCGCGTAGTCTCACTCACATCCGACAGGGCACCCCCCAACATGACGAAACCAGCACCCGAACAGATTCCCGAACACCTTCGCGTATTGTGGGAAACTCCCAATGATGCCTATGCGGCGATTGTGGCCGAAGCCCTCGAAGGCGAGGGACTCGAAGCGGTCGTTAGCGGTGGCGCGGCCGCCAACTTCACCGTCGGTGTCCCCGGCTGGGTGCAGGTGCTTGTCGCGGAAGCCGACTTGCCAGTAGCGCAAAACACCCTCGCCAAACTGAAAGACGAAATGTCGCATATCGACTGGAGTCAGGTCGATGTGGGTGAGCCCGAAGAATAGTTTGGCGTTAGGCTCAATCAAAGATAATGCGATAACCCACGGCAAAAATCGCCGCGTCGATCAGCAGATGGCTCCACCAAGCCGACCAGAGTTCCCCCCGGCGGTGGTAGCTCCACGCCCAGAACGCGCCCCCGACAGCAATGCCGAGCGAAGCGATCCCCACCAGCAGGTGATTCTCGGGCAAATAGCGATGCAGCACAATCACATGATGCGCCGCAAAAGCCAGCGACGAAATCACGCCAGCCGCGACCACCGATATGTGGCCACGCATGCGTCCGAAGACAAACCATCGCCAGTAATATTCTTCGAGCAGCGAATGCGCGAGTGAGTAAAAAACACCCAGCCCGACGAACGTCAGCGGCGAGTTCAGATTAAGGCCCGCCACCTTTTCTCTGGCTTCGACTACGAGGGTGTCATACAAGGGCAGTGTTGGCAACCAGTAGAGCCCGACACCGAGAATTGCCCCGCCGACCGCTGCGCCAAACGCCAATGCGACTGCCACGTTCGGCCAGTCGGGCCATCGCCAATTGGGCCAATTGCGACAAACACCCACGACCCACACCACCGGCAGCGCGAACTGCACGACCTTCGCTGCTCCGAAGATAGCTTGCTGCATTCCACTGGGCAGCCCGTCGGCCCACACGAAATAGACGAGCGTCACCAGTGTGGGGAGCACACAGGCGATGGCGAGGATGATTTTTTCGGTAGAACTGACGTTGGGCATATTCGTAGTGTTGGGGAGTTCTCTAGAATTTTGAGGGGCAAAAAACAGCGGCTCTACGTGC
>JBGSWC010000026.1:0-3020 GCA_041752635.1 Pirellulales bacterium
GATCTCGACGCTGGTACCCGACGCGCGGAACGCGCGGACCCACGACGAGCGGAACCTCAACGCGATTCGTTCGTCGCTGGCGACGTTCGGTCAGCGGACGCCGCTGGTCGTCGATCAAGAGACGGGCCGAGTACTCAAAGGGAACGGCACACTTGCCGCGGCCCAGAGTCTTGGCTGGACTCACCTGGCCGTCGTCACCGTCAGCGATGACCCCACCACCGCGACCGGCTACGCGATCGCCGACAATCGCACCGCCGAGCTGGCCAGTTGGGACGATGATCTGCTACTCGAGCTGTCGCTCGAAGTCAAAGAGTCGAACGAGCTGCTCTACGAAGAGCTGCTGCTCGACGACTTGCTCAAGCTGGGCCCGACAGCCGAAGAGAAAACCGCGGCCGACATCCAAGAGCTGCACCAGGTCGTTGTCGAACTGACCGACGAAGCGCAGCAGCAAGAACTGTGGGAGCGACTCAAGGGGGAAGGTTACAAGGTGAAACTGCTTACCCTTTAACGAACCGCCGCCAGTTTCGTTGCGCTGCGTACAAAACTGCGGCCAACGCGCACGCGACACCAGCTGACGGTTCCGGGACTGCGGTGGTGCGAAGAAACCAATTGTCTTCCTCATCGCGTATCCAAAAGTAGCCATTAAGCTCGTCGTCGACCCGAAGGTTAGTAATGCTGTTGGTGGAAAGCCTACGAAAGCCGAATGGCATGATTTCAAGCGATTTCGAATCGATCAAGTACCCCGAAAAGGTCAAGTCAGAGTTTCGACGAGTCACAAAAACAACGTCGCCCCGCGAATTCATTGTCGGATCGCCATGAAGTGTTTCGCCATCGGGCACAAAGCCGCCGATTGGAACGACACCCAAACCTGGTTCATAGAGCTGAAACGGAGAATTGAAGCCGGTGTTGATCAGGAAGAGTGCCCGACCGTTGTCGGCAACATGAGCAATTCGAAGCCGATCACTTGGATCCGTTGCCGTGGAATAGATATCGAACACAGAGTCTGATCGCGAATCGTAGTAGTGCACTCCGACAGATGACGTGGGGAGCGATTGAAACAAGAAATCACCGTGAACATTCGCCGACGATTCGACTGCCAACTCGGCGAAGCTATCCGTGGTCAAGCGACCATCGGTCAAATTTGTCCATCCTGTAGAGTCGCTGAATCGGAAGATATCTTGGCCGCTGTTAGGAATTGTATGCGCTTGAATAACTCGCGAGTTGTTGTCGACGATGATTCCACCAGAGACTCGAGTTTCGTTGAGATCAGGCAGCAACGTTGGTGGTCCGCCGGCCGTGCCGCGGCGGATGTCGCGCAGCGCAACGCCGGTCGTTGGTCGGCTGGCGAATGCGTACACTCCTTCATCGTTTATGTTGACTCGATCAACGTAGGCTTGGAATTGGAATTGTTCACTTCCTTCGAGCGGTATCGTATACACAATGTTGCGAGGAGTCGTCCCAGTTTCGTTGATAACAGCGCCCCAATTGCTGAACTTAAAGTCGATGACGCGTGCCTCCCCTGGTAGGTCGATCTCGTGGAGTCCCGATCCGGGAGTGTAGAAAACGACAAAATCATCCGTATCGCCTGGCACAGACCTATTATCGACGAAGGCAACCTCGCCATTGCGATTGATCAATATCTGACCGACGGAAAGGCTCGCCTCAGGCGGATGGGCGTAAATCACGCGCGTGTCAACTAGAAACCCCTGGGCAAGATCGACCGCCGTAGCCGATGGAGAGTTAGTGGCAAACAACGAAGCCAGTACCACGGTGCGCAAGAGTTGTCGATGCATGTGCAATTCTCAGGTGGGGAACGAATGCGGGGTTGTTAGTTGGAATCACGATTGTAACTAACTGCGAAGCGATGTGCCGGTATTTTGACAATCTCTCACGCAAGACTCCGATGACTACACACAACATCTCGGTAGAATGCGCGGTGCCCCAGGGTTTTGGCGTCGACCAGGTTCGCGGCATGTTCGATCTCCCTGAGCTGGCTGTCGCGCGCGAAGAGTTTACGGTCGAGCTCCCCGACCCGTCGGAAGATTGGCAGATTGGCGTGATTGTCGGGCCGAGCGGTTCGGGCAAAAGCACAGTCGCGCGGCACGCATACGGCCGTGCATTCGTCACCGGTTTCGATTGGGACCCGACAAAGGCCGTCGTCGATCAGTTCGTTGGCCCATCCGTCGGCCCGTCGGGCAGCCTCTCAATCAAGCTCGTCACGCACATGCTCACTGCCGTGGGGTTCAGTTCGCCGCCGGCATGGATCAAGCCCCACCATGTCCTCAGTGGCGGCGAACGCTTTCGCTGCGACCTGGCCCGCGCGCTCTTGACGACGCCGGGCGAGGTCGTGGCTTTCGACGAATTCACCAGCGTGGTCGATCGCAACGTGGCGCAAATCGGTTCGGCGGCCGTCGCCAAGAGCATTCGCAAGCAGCGGATCAACAAACGGTTCGTCGCGGTCACCTGTCACTACGATGTGATCGACTGGCTCGCCCCCGATTGGGTGCTCGACATGGCGAGTGGTCAGCTCGCGAGGGGGTGCCTTCGGCAACGGCCAAGCATCGACCTCACGTTCGCTCAGGTCCACCGTAGCGCCTGGCAACTCTTTCGCCGTCATCACTATCTGAATCACGATCTACAGCGCGGCGCGAAATGCTTTGCCGCCTTTTGGGACCGCGCGGATGGGAGCAGCGAGCCGGTGGCGTTCACGAGCTGGCTGCACGCGATGATCACCGGCCGCGGTCCGCATGATATGCGCGAGCATCGCACGGTCGTGCTTCCCGACTATCAAGGGGTGGGGATCGGTAACCGGGTGAGCGAACTTGCCGCGAGCTTATGGCGTGGGCTGGGTGGTCGCGCGATCAGCACCACCAGCCATCCCGGCATGATGCACTATCGCCACGCGTCCCCCGACTGGCGTTGCCATCGGTTTGGCCGCGTGTCGCGTCAGGGGAGCAGTGGCCTGTTTGCTCGGAGCCGAGCGAACAGCAAAGCGACTTCACGCGGCAACGCCTATTTTC
>JBGSWC010000027.1:0-2342 GCA_041752635.1 Pirellulales bacterium
CAGCACCAGCGAACGCCTTCTCGACCTCGTCGATCATCAACACGCAGGGGGCCATCGCATCCACGATTGCTAACGCCTGTCGAGTCCGCTGTTCGCTTTCTCCGACCAGTGATCCCATCAAGCTACCGACATCGAGCTGCAATACCGGCCGACCGACTTCGCGACCCAGTGCTTTGCAAAATTCGCTCTTGCCGCAGCCCGGAGGCGACAACAGCATCACACCTCGTGCCCGGACCTCGCCGCCACCACGACTGCTGCGAGCCAACGCCCGTCGCGTGAACGCCTTGAGCGAATCCAATCCACCCAAAGCATCGAAGCTCGCGTTGCCATCGTAGAGCTTCAGCGTCCCCGTCTTGGTCAGCATCTGAGACTTTTGCTCCCACAGCGTAACCGGGTCCAACCGGTTGCCCCGCACCAAGCACAACGCAAATGCGTTTTCGGCTTCATAGCGCGTCAGGCCGCTGGCTGCGTCCAGCACACGCTCCAGTTCGTCGCCTTCGGGCAACTCGCCCGCCTCGGTGGCCACTTCGGTCGCGATCTGTTGCAACTGCTCTCGTGATGGTAGTTCGTGATCCAAAACCACAAACAGCTTTTCGAGTTCGACGGGAAGTTGAACCACAGGGGCAAGCACCACCAGGATCGTTCGGGTTGCTTTTCCACCGATGACTTGCCGTGCAATCGCTTGAACGATCTCAGTCGATTGCAAGAAGCGATGAAAGTTCTCCAACACCAAGATGGAAGTGTTTTCACGATCGGCCATCGCACCCGCCGCATTGATGACCGCGAGGGGATCGTTGACCGGTTCCGCGACCGCCTGGCCCCCGACTTGCAGCCCTGAAGCGATGTTCCATGTTGCGAGATTCCATCCACGCTCGTGACAAAGTTGACTGATCTCGCGGATCGCTTCGCCCTGTTCGTGCGAAGTGATGTAGATACCGGTGAAGCACGCCGCGACGTACTCACCGAGCGGATCTGAAAGAGACATACTGTTAAACTCCTGTTTGTTAAGCGAAATTGAAGAAACGCCATCGCTGGCGCTGACGAAAAAGAAGGGAGACAACATGAGAATTGCACTCACCGGCGCTACCGGCTTCATCGGCCGCTACGTCGTCGAACACCTGGCAAGCCTTGGCCACTCCTTACGCTGCTGGCATCGCTCGATGAGCGACACAAGCGGTTTCGACGACATTGCCCAGATCGAGTGGATCGAAGGTGACCTGGGTGAAACTGAGAGCTCGAAGACACTCGTCGACGGCTGCAATGCGGTCGTTCATGCCGCCCTCTACCGGCCGGGGGCCGGTTTCGGTGGAGCCGAAGGCGATATCGTTGACTTCGTCGAGAAAAACGTCGTGGGCACACTGAAACTGATTGAGGCCGCTCGCTCTGCCGGAGCCGGTCGCTTCATCACCTTCTCGACGTGCGCCGTCCACGACCAAATTCTCGACGATCGACCACTCGATGAAACGCATACGTTGTGGGCCAAAAGTCACAACGGTGCCCACAAAGCAGCCATCGAACAGTTCGTCCACAGTTGCGGACTCGGCCATGGCTACCAGATCTGTGCGTTACGACCGACCGGCGTCTACGGCGTTGCCCGGCCGCCTGAGCAAAGCAAGTGGTACGACCTGGTGTCAGCAGTCGTTCGTGGGGAGGCCGTCGAGTGTTCACGCGGTGGCAAAGAGGTCCACGCTGCCGACGTGGCGAAGGCTGTCGGGATTTTGCTCACCGCGGACGGGATCAAAGGCCAAGCGTTCAATTGCTACGACCGATATGTCTCCGAACTTGAAGTCGCAAAGATCGCACGAGCCGTTACCGGAAGCGACAGCCAGATCACCGGCGAGCCGAAGCAGCCAAAGCATCAGATCGTCACCGACAAGATCCAGAAGCTGGGCATGGAGTTCGGCGGGCACAACCTGCTAACGCAAACGATCGAAAAGCTGATCGACCACGCTCGGCAATCGGGCGGCTAGGCCTTTTCCGTGTTTGCCTGCCGTGTTTGTTGGTGATGGTACTCAGCGGTCAGCGTTTCACTCGCGCGAGTACCCAGGGCTTTCTCGATGAATGCGCTTGCCTCGTGGCATTCGGCACCAGAGAATCCCTTTGTTTCGATTCGTGTTTCACCTGTTGGAGCCACGAGAACTTCGATAATCTTGGTCACGCGGCACCTCCCACGCGGATGGTGAGCTTGACCGATCCATTGTCGAGTTTCTGCTCCGTGACCGAGTGACCATTCTTGCGAGCTTCGATCGTAGCCCGCTCGACCGCATAGGCCTGAAGAAATTGATCGAGCCAAGCCCGATCGCCCCAGTGGCCTTCGTAGTTATCGAACTCAACGCGACCGG
>JBGSWC010000028.1:0-34608 GCA_041752635.1 Pirellulales bacterium
GTTCGAGGTGAGTGCCGTCGGCCACGACCAGGGAATCGTTCCACTCGCCCACGGGTTTGATTGGCTTGTTGGCGGGTGGGGCAATAAGCGCGTACAGCGACCCGGCGCTGGTCGTGGAATCCGTCTTGCCGCGGTCGTCGAAAAGTTGATATTCGTACCCCAACATGCCGGGGCGACCGAAGACCCCCTTCTGGTAGAATTGCGTGCGGTACTTCACGCCCGCATTGCCCCCCTCTGCGATCTTCCAGGTAAATCGCAGCTCGAAATTGTCGAACACCTCGGCAGAGTAAATCGACCCACCACTACCACTGCGATGAAGCAAGCCTTCCTCGACTGTCCAGCCACCGCCGACGGCGTCGCCATTGCTCTTGGTCCAGCCTGCGAGCGACTTGCCGTCGAAGAGCGGACGCCAATCGCGGGTCGCTTCGGTCGCGTCTAAAGCCAGCTCTTCAGCGTCCACGCGGCCCATTTGTGTGACGCAGATTACTGTCAACAAACAGAACAAACAAACGAAACTACCTGGGCGGTCGTATTTCATCGATATATTTCCAAGTGAGGGGACTCTGACTCGATCGATGATATCCGATGGGCCGGCGAAAAGACACAAAACCGGCCAAGTTTGCCACCAGCGACACCTTGCACTAAAATACGGCGCGAAGCCAATCTTTACAGGAGAGGTAGAAAATGCGCTACTTTTGTCTTGCTCTGTTCGCGGCAGCGATTGGTTGCAACCAATCGTATACCGCCATTCCGATCGCGATGACTCCCGTAGTCCATCCAGGAACACCTGAAACGGCCGGAACGACCGAGCCAAAAACAACCAGCCGGCCCAATGCCGTAGCCAGCAGCGAGGAACAAGCAGTGGAGAAAAGCACAGGCGAAGAGCCCGCGTTTGAAAAGATTGAACTGACAAGAAGAGATTGGAAGAAGCGACTGACCGTTCAAGAATATCGAATTCTGCGTGAGAAAGGGACCGAGCGCGCTTTTTCAGGCAAGTATGATCATCACTTCGAGCAGGGAGCCTACGTCTGCGCTGGCTGTGGACTCGTGCTGTTTGAATCCGACGCCAAGTTCAACTCCGGCTGTGGTTGGCCGGCCTTTTATGCCACAAAAGCGGGCGACCGTGTCAAGCTGACTCCCGACCTGACCCTCGGCATGGTGCGGACCGAAGTCACCTGTGCCCGCTGCGATGGACACCTCGGCCACATTTTTAACGACGCGCCCCAAACCCCCACCGGCCAGCGCTACTGCATTAATTCGGTGAGCATCAAGTTCGTACCAAAAGCGAAGTTGCCGAACGACCAAGCGGTTATCGACCCCGACAAGCTCGACGAGAACGACGCTGCGAAATAGCCAGTGGAACACCCTTTCGCAGCGTTACGAAATCGGCGCGTCGTGGCTATCCATCAGCGCGCTGATGTATAAGAACGAATTTTCGCGAGCCGGCTTAAAGTCGATCTCTTTCATTGCCGCCCGCAATACGTCGCGACGACTCACTTGGCCTACTAACTGGCCGTCTTCTTCGACGACCGGAAGCCTGCGGTAATTGGTCAGCAAAAATACCTGAGCGATGCTCAGCAAGTCGGTATCGGGGCGAATCGTCTTCGCCTCGGTATCCATGAACGCGCGTACCTCGTTGGTCGGCAGTTGCTCGTAAGCCGCGTCGAGAATTACGTGCATGCTGCACTTCTCGCTAAAGACGCCCATGAAAGTGTGTTGTGCGTCGACGACCGGTGCGCCCGAAATGCGATTCTTCAGCAGCAGATTTACCGCTGCGTGAACATCCATCTCTGGCTTGAGAGTCACCAGCCGTGTGACCATAAAATCCTTTGCAGTAATCGACTTCATCGGGAATGCCCTCCGTTTGCGGAGCGTTGGAGAAAAGAGTCGGCTGGCATCTCCGCTACCATCACAACTACGATGCCGCTGAGCCGAAAGTTAAGTATAGCCATTCTCGGGGGGCGGCCCCAAGCGGAATCTTGACATTCGCTGGCAATTTATCGCCGACATTGTGAAAGTTTTCACAAGCCGATTAAGCCGATTGAGCTCTGCTTCGGTTAAATCCTCCGTCGTTCCCGCCTGCTAAGTTGTGAAAAAATGGGACTGGCTCGGCACATAGTGGGGCTTGCCTTGCGTGTCGAGTCACTATGTGGAACCGGCACCGTGGAACACGCCTCGTCGAACTCCACATTTTTCGCGGCCACCGAGCCAGTCCCATGGAGGCACAGCCGCCCGTGCGGGAGTGACAGCCAATCGCTAGAGCCATAGCTGCAGGCGACCGTCGAGGCGACCTGGCAGTGCTTTGTCGACCCACTCTTCAATCGCACGGGGATGGTACCGCGTGCTCAGATGCGACACGACCACGATCTCGTTCTTGAAGCGATCGGCCCGTTCCACAAAGTCATCGAGATGAATGTGGCCAAACTTGTGGATTTTTTCTCGGCGGTGTCCCGGCGCGAAAAATGTCACTTCACAGATCAATATTTTTGCCTCGTACATCGCCGGGCAGGCGTCGAGTCCCGGTGGGCTACTGTCACCGAGGTAGGCTACCAGCGGCGCGCGTTGCTCTTCGGTCACCTCGGTGCCAGCGAGGCGAATGTCGCGAATTTGGCTGCCATCAAGTCCCTGATATTCGAGTTTGAGTTTCCGTTTGCGTTGCCAGACGACAAACCCGAACGAGGGAATCGTGTGTGTGGTGGGTGTCGCGGTAACGACGTGCTCACGCGATAACTCGACCTCCGCATGTTGCTCGATGGCGCGGAGTTCACAGGGCATCCGTCCTCGATCGAGTCGGGTGAAATTTTTTAGAATCGCCTGCATCGGTGCGAGGCAAACTTCCGGCAAATAAATCACTGGAGGGCTCATTTTCATCATCCGCCGCCGCGCGACATAGACGGGTAATGCCGCGATGTGATCGAGATGTCCGTGGGAAACGAACCACGTCTCGGTCCCCATGAACGACCAAGGCTGAGCCCCCAAATCGAAACCAAGTTTCAGCTCGGGCACTCGCCAGTAGGTCTGCACCGCTGCGCGCGAGTAGCCCTCGATCGTGAGTCCATCGTGCGTCAGTGTTCGGACCGGTACGTTCTTGACCATCGTCGTCGCGGGGTGCAAATGTGGCGAGTCGCCATTCTACGCGGGGCGCACTCGCGCGAAACCCCGCTCGAACTAACTGACACTCGAAACCACAAAAAGATCGCTCCCTTACCGTCGGGGTTAAACACCAAAATCGTTCAATTAATAAGCCGACGGCGCTAGCCGCGGGTGCTGGAGATACGATAATTTCTAACAAAACCCGTTTCCCATAATACCCGCGGCTAGCGCCGTCGGCTCAAGTCAGAGCACGCTTTCGTCGAACGGCATTGCGGCGCAACTCGCTTGCCACCAACGCTTTACGTCGTTTCGCCCGAATAATCAGAAAAATCCATTTGCCGCGCGAACCTTTTTGCGGATAATGGAGTCTCATGGAGGTCGCCGCGAAAACGGACGTGATTCCCTTTCCGGACGACCGATAACATACTAGGTTACCGCCCATTTTGAGGGGCCGCGCGGTTTGCAGCCGACGGCGCAACTCGATCTGACGTGGTAAAGTTGGTAAGGCACTTTTTTCTCTCCCCAGCCACGCCCCCGGCGTAGCGAGGACCATCATGCAAGCGATTCATACGAACAACACGAATGTCGGCTCCGTCATTGGCGGCACCCGCGTGATTTTCGATGTCGTGAATTGCGTGACGGACCGTGCGCGCACCTTGCGTGGCTATCTAGCGACATTGCGACAGTTTACCTCGGCCATATTCTCCATCGGAGAACGGCTACTTGAGGTACTCGTCGCGGCCTTGGTTGCTGGCTTCGCTCTGTGGCACGAGTGCCAAGGGCTGATGCCGGCCATGGCGGGCAAACAAGCCTGCCATGCCGACTCAGCGGCACCCGCCGTAAGTCGACGCCTCGGCCCCTTGGTTGGCTAAGTTTCGCCCGGCTTAAAAGTCCGGCATACAGGGACACCAGTCCCCGCGAAACTCGAACCCGCCCGCTGACGACTCGAGGACATCGGCTCCTTTGCCGTTTGTGCTCTGTCCGCCACCGCTCGCTATTTCCATTCATGTTGCTGGACTTGTCGTCTGGCGACCTATCGAGAGAGAAAGTGTTCTGATGACCGCGACTTCGATTTTCAATTTCGCAGACGAAACCACGGCATCGCTCGTGTTGCTTGCGCAGCAAGACAACCGCGAGGCGTTTGGTGAATTGGTCGAGCGTTACGAGTCGATGGTCATCACCGTCGGCTTGAAGCGGCTCGGCGACTACAACGAGGCGCAGGAACTGGCCCAAGAGGTATTCGTGCGCGCCATGCAGCGGTTGCACCAGCTCAACGAGCCAGCGGCATTCGGTGGTTGGTTACGACAGATCACGGTCCGTATGGCCATCAACCGCGCGGTCCGTCGTCCGCCAACCATCGCGACCGAACCGTCGACGATGGAAGCGACTTGCATGCAAGAGAACTCGCCGCTTGATGTGCTGCTAGTGAACGAGCGAGCGTCGCAAGTCCACAGCGGGCTCAGCCGGTTGGGGTCGATGGACCGCGACACGCTCGAGGCATTCTACCTGCGTGGTCAATCGCTCATCGAGATGAGCGATCAGTTCGATGCCCCGGTCGGTACGATCAAGCGTCGGTTGCACGTGGCGCGGAAGCGTCTCGCAGCCGAGCTCGAAACGCTGCAAGCTGTTTGATGTAAAGCAAAGAGCCCCGGTCACGTGTGGCCGGGGTTCTTTCGTACATGACAGTTTGTCACTCCGCCAATCTCAGCGTCACATCCAGCAACGTCACCAAGTCGAGCGCATTGTGATAGAGGACCGGTTCGATATGTTCGGGGTCGCCGGTGCGGACGAACTGGTCGTAGGTGGCCGGTATTTCCCGACCTTCGATGTCGCCGACCCGCGTGCGACGGCAGATCTGCCGTTCGATTGTCAGCAACCGACAGTCGGGAAGCACACCTTTCCAGCGACGGCGGGCAGGATGCAGCAGATCGAAGTGCGTTGGTTGCGGAAGCTCTACCCGACGGTCGATCAACCACCGGCGGCTCCGGTCGCAAACGGTTGGCCAGTCGAACGATTTGCCGTTGAAGGTAAGCATGACTTGGTCACTCGTCAGTCGCTGCCAGAGCGAGATCAGCACGGCGGCTTCCTCGGCATAGGTGCGGGCGAGCAACAATTCGATGGCCAGCCCATTGCCGGCATCCCTCAACAAACCGACAAGAAACAATGCCGAGCCGCCGAGTCCGCACGTTTCGAGGTCGAGGGCCACGACGCCTTGGGGCAACGCATTTACTAACGGCGTCCAGTGGCTCTCCGGCATCATCGACTCGCGCAAGACGGCAACACGACTTTCGATGAGCTTCGTCGCCTGCGGCCATAGCTCGTCGATCGGAATGCGAATGAGCCAGTGCCGACCAAGATCGTTTTGGACCTCATGGCCACGATGGAAGTATGTTTGGATTGGGGGGAGTGTTGGTGATAGGCTGCCGAAACTGCTCGAGGATCGATCGGACACAAGCGGTTGCTTTACGGCACGCTGATTTGCGGGGGGGATACCCGTCGACGCGCCCGCTTGCTCCGGCCGACGGTCTGCCATTGGCAACCGCTCGCGGTTGAGGGCTTCGAGTCGGTGGCGGAGGGAGTCGCTGAGCATTCTTTGATTACTCGCTCTCGCCAAACGAGCGGAGTTCGCGGTGTTGTCGGAGTCGGTCGTCGACCCAACGTTCGAGTCGGCCGCGCGTTGGTATTAGCAGAATGATTCCCATGCACAGCATTCCGGCGACGGCGATCGAGTAAAGCTGTCCGCCGGTGAAGTAGACGACCAAGTTAAAAAAGGCGGCCCCCTCGAGAACAGCGGCCCCAACGATGAAGCTCGTTTGGTAGACGCCGGCCAAAAAGGCAACCGGACCGACGTCTCCCTCTTGTCGCTGGTCCGACATTGCGTCGGCGTCGACCCGCGTGCGGGCCGCGATCGACTGATCGGCGATGACGCGCGAAACGACGAAACTCGTCACCACTGCCAGCAGTCCGGCAACCGCAGCCGCGAGAGAGATCGTTTCCGATGCATTCTCGTCGGGCGTCGCCGAACCCCACGCAACGAACCCGAAGCCGAGCACTCCCGTAACGAGAGCGCCGCCGATGACTTGCATAATCAGTAGTGGCTGAGAGAGAAAATCTCGTTGTTCGGGCGATAGCATGGCATAAGCAGACCTTGCTGGTTGATAATCGTCAATATGACTTGAGACACGCATGCTTCCTGCGCGTCTCGACATTCTCGCCCGCGCGGGAGTGACGGAAACCTAGCGGTTTCGGAATATTGGTCGAAATTCGTGCCAGCACAACTGCCGCCAACTCTAAATCAAGCTGCACAACACTCGGCCAATGTGCCGAAATAATCGGTAAGACCGTCAAAATCGGGCCGGCGCACTTCCAGCGGTAGTGCTGCCAACCGAGTGGATTCCGGGGGGGAACGATGGGCGAACGTTTATGTGCCGTGCGCGGCGCTTGCATATTGCTAACGTGTGGATGGCTCGCGTTGGCGAGCGTCGCGAAAACTCGCGCCGAGCTACCGGCGGCGTCGAGCAGTCGCGAGACCCGCGACGATGCGACCCGCCTCATTCCCTGGGGCGATCTTAGTCCTCACAATCGAGAACTCGTGCGGCAAATAGTCGACGACGCTTCCATCTATCGTCGGCTTCCGACCAGGGTGGTCGATTGCGATCCGCTGATGTTCAATTTCCTGGCACGTCATCCGGAAGTCGTCACCGATGTGTGGCGGTTGATGGGTGTGGGAGTGCTTGAAGTCAAGCCGCTCGGCAACAGCACATTTGCCGCTCGCGACGCGGCCGGCACAACTGGCAAAATGCAATACTTGGTCGAAAAATATAACGACAACGCGCGTAATACAATGTTGCTTTACGGCGATGGTACGTACACTGGCGCGCCGCTGCCTCGCGATGTGGACGCTCGTTGTTTAATGCTGGTGCGATCGGGTTCGAGTGTCGAAACGAATGGCCGTACCTATGTCACGGCGGTAGTCGATACCTGGGTTGTCGTCGATCGTGTCGGTGCCGAATTGATCGCGAAAACATTGCAACCTCTCATGGCCAAGGCTGCCGATCACAACTTTACCGAGACCATGAAGTTTGTGAGCACATTTTCGCGTACCGCCGAAACGAACCCTGCCGGAATGCAACGACTGAGCGAAAAACTCACCTCGCCCGACGCTAATGTACGTGGTGAACTGGTCGCGCTGAGCCAGCAAGTTCACGATCGCTACGCAACGCTGCTCAGCGAGCGCGAGCAAACTCGGCTGGCTCGTCGGGCCGAGTAGAAATGTAGCCACCGTCGCCAGACGGTGGACCGGCACTAGAGCGGACATTTTCGCCGATTCCGTCGACGCTTTTGGCGAGCGTTGCTACATGGACCCACTATGCCGCGCGGCGGATGGTGCCGTCTTCGGCCACGTCGTCGAATCGAACCGAGACTTGCTTCGACACCCCCGATTCTTGCATCGTGATGCCGTACAAAGTGTCGGCACCGGTCATTGTCTTTTTCGAGTGAGTGATGACGATGAACTGAGTTGCCGAGAGGAACTCGCTGATTACTTTATTGAAGCGTCCGATATTGGCTTCGTCGAGTGCCGCGTCGACTTCGTCGAGCACACAAAAGGGGCTCGGCTTGCTGCGGAACATCGCGAGCAGCAGCGCGACGCAGGTGAGCGTCCGCTCGCCCCCCGAGAGGAGCGAAATGCTGCGGGTGTCCTTGCCCGGCGGACAGGCTTGAATTTCGATACCGCATTCGAGCGGATCGTCTGCTGTGGACTCTTCAACCACGAGATCGGCATTGCCGCCGCCGAATAGCCGGCGAAACAACTCTTGAAAGTGGCCACGGACCGTTTCGATGGTTTCAAAGAACAGTTGTCGACTGTCGTTATTGAGCCGCGTGATGAGTCGTTCGAGCGACTCTTTGGCTTGCGAGAGATCTTTATATTGTGACGAGATTTTTGCGAAACGCTCTTCGATCGTGTTCAACTCGTCGAGCGCATCGGTATTCACGGCTCCGATGCGATTGATCGACTTGCGGAGCGATTCGATCTCGCATTCGACATCGGCTCTATCGCCCTGTAATTCGCTGGCGGGCAGACGAGTCGCCGCCGTGGCGAGATCGATACCATAGTCTTCGAAAATTCGCTCGGCGAGCGTTTCTCGCTCGTATTCGACACGAGTGGCCGCGACTTGCAGCGACTGCTTTTGCAACTGCTGCTGTTCGAGTTCCTTGCGGGTCTCTTGGACGGCGGCGGCGATTTGTTGCCGCCGCTGACGTACTGCGACTCGCTTCGCAGCGATCGAGCTTCGCTCGATGGTCAACTGTTCGCGTTTCCAGGCGGCGTCGGCAATGGCCGACTCGGCGCGCAGGCTAGCGAGCTGTGCGACTTCGATTTCCTGGGCGATGCCGACCATTGCGTCGGGTGCGTCGCAGGCATACGGCTTGCTTTCGACCGGAGCACGTTGGCTCTCGCGTCGTGCGGCTTCTAGCTGTTGTTCGACGCGAACCAGCTCGACGTCGGTTTCGTGTCGCTGCTGAGTAAGTGCTTGTAGCGATTGTTCGCTCGCCTTCAGCCAGTCGTCAAGTTGCCCATTGGTGGCCGATACCTGTTCGATCTGTTGGGCAAACTCGGCAAGCTGGTCGTTGAGTGTTTGTTGTCGTGTGGTTAAATTCGCGAGTTGCGCGACCCGCATTTCGACTGCCGCGTTGGCCTCGTTGTGACTCTCGTGCCACTGGTCGAGTTGTCGCTGGGCTTCACGCAATTGTTGCTCGGCGGCGCTAAACTGTTCGGCGAGTAAGTTGCATTGTTTGATCGCCTCTGCGAGGGCGGCCCGGCATTCATCGAATTGTTGCTGTGTTTTGGCGAGATCGTGAGCCGCGTGTTTCGCGATTGCCCGCGTGTTTGCTAATTCCTCTTGCAAAATACCGAGTTGGTCGCCATCGCCAAGCAGTTGCCAACGGCTCTCGAAGGGGCCAATGGTGAGCGAGCCGTCTTCGCCCACGACTTCGCCCGCAATGCTCACGAACCGCAGCCCTTGGCCCACTCCGTCAGACAATGCAAGAGCCGTTGCCAAGCTATCGACGAGCCAAGTGCGGCCGAGCAGTCGCCGGACGAGCGTTTCGTGTTGTGGCTGGGCATCGACAAATTGATCAGCCCGACCGATGACGCCCGGCTCGCCAGTCAGGTCGACAAGATCGAGGCGATTCGGCAACACGGTGGCGTCGAGTCGGGCGAATGTCGTTCGCATCGGCAGTTCGGCGACCGCGGGTTCCGCCAGCGAATCGATGCCGACGAGCGATTCGAGCACCACTTGATTCGCGGCCTCCCCAAGGGCGGCTTCGATCATCGACGCCATATCGATTTCGACATGCAAGAGTTCGGCCACGGTGAGACTAGGGCCGTTGTCGTCGCCCGTCACGCGTCGCAAGAACTGCGACACTTGATCGCCACGGGCGCTGCGCTGGCGGTCGAGTTCGCTGATAATCTCCCAGCGCTGCTCGACGCGAGCAAGCTCGGTCTCGCTCGCCTGGGCATCGCGTCGAGCCACATCGACGGTTTGCTCAATCGACGCTGCAGCGTCGGCTAATTGTGTTCTGACTTCGGCCGCACGCTGCTGTTTTTCGCGAAGCTTTGCGACCGACGCTTCGCTTTCGGCAATTCGCGCGTGCAGAGCTGGTTGCTCAGCCTCGATCGTGGCGAGTTGCTCGCGCGCTGTTTGCAAATCGGTGGAATACCGATTGCACTTGTCAGAAGCCTTGCTTAATTCGCCCCGTTGCAATTCGTAGCGCTCACGAGACGCCGCTAGCCGACCGGCAATCGCCTCGCGTTGGTCGCGTAGGCTACGGCAATGGCGTTGCTCGATCTGCGTCGATTTGGTGAGTTCGGCTTGATGAGTTCGTAGCTCGACAATTCGCTTGGTAAACAACTCGACATGATGCGACGAAAACGCATCGTCGGCGGTGGCGGGACGGGCCAGAAACGCGCGCCATTCACTCTGTAGCAAGGCTCGTCGCTCGCCTAGTGCCTCGGTACGAGCATGCTGTTGCTGGCCGACGACCGCGTTCATTAGCTCGTGTTCGCGGAGTGAACTGAGCTGGCTAGCGATGGCGGCCAGCGTATGATCGAGTTGCTCGAGCTGCTGTTCGAGTTCGGGTAAATGGTGCTCGGCTTGAGCGACGAGTTGCCGCTGGTGGTTTTCACTTTCTTCGATGGCCGTCAGTCGCCCGGTCGTTTCGTCGAGCTTTCGTGTGAGTCGCGACCAGTCGACCATACCGAGTGCGGTCCGCAGCTCTTCGAGCCTTCGCGTTTGCTGGCGATAGGTCTCGGCTTTGCCCGCTTGCGATCGCACGCTCCGCAGTCGCGTTTCGACCTCGTCGACAATGTCGGAGAGCCTCAGCAGGTTCTGATCGACTCGTTGCAGCCGGCGGAGGGCTTCTTGTCTCTTACCGCGAAAGCGGCTGATGCCGGCAGCTTCTTCGAAGATGGCTCGCCGTTGGTGGGTCGATGCTTGCAACAGCGCGTCGACCTTGCCTTGTTCGATGATGCTGTAGGCCTCGGTACCGACGCCTGTGCCAGCCAATAGCTCGCGAATGTCTTTGAGTCGGCATGGCTGGCGATTGATGAGGTATTCGCTTTCGCCGCTGCGAAGCACCCGACGTGTGAGGGCGACCTCGGGGGCTTCGAGCGAGAATAGACCACTGGCGTTATCGAGCGTCAGCGTCACTTCGGCTGCGTTGACGGCGCGGCGTGTCGCCGAGCCGTTGAAGATGACATCGACCATCTCGCCACCGCGCAGCGCCTTGGCGCTTTGCGTGCCAAGCACCCACTTGATCGCATCGACGACGTTGCTTTTGCCCGAACCGTTGGGACCGACGACCGCCGTGACGCCAGCGGAGAAGTCGAGCCGCGTGCGATCGGCGAAACTCTTGAAACCGGCGAGTTCGAGGGACTTGAGCATGGGCCACGGGGGCGAATCGTGAGGGCCGTCGCCGGCGCGGGTGACTTGCAATGACGGGAGCACGTCGCTGCTAGGCCTTTTTGAACAAATCGGGTAGCGGCGTCAGCAGTCGCGGCGATTCTTCTTCAGACGACGAGTCCTCGTCGCTGCCGGGACGTTCGTAGGGACGCCCCGTTTCTGGCAATGCGTCGATACGGAAGCGGCTTTCGAGCGTGCCTTGTGCTTTGGCTTGTTGCAGGAACTGCACGACGTCGGGATAATTGCCGCCGACTTCGACAATGGCGCGAATCACCTCGTCGAGCGATGGCGAGACCTCGCGTTGCAGTGTCTCGCCGCTGGTTGTAAAGCAGCTTACAGTAATGCGGTCGCCGTTCATGCCGTTCAACAGGATTCGTGGTCCCGCTTCGATCAGCAGCGGCATCTTGAGCGATTGCCCGGTACCGAACAATACAACCTCGGGTCGGTGGCTGTTGGTGATGTGAATCATCGGCGGACCATCGACATCGAGCACATGGTAGCTGAAGGCCGACGCGAGTTGTTCGCCCGCAATCATTGGATTGCGCTTATCCATCGCCCACAACGCACGGAACGCACCATAGCGAGTTTCGGCGCTCTCGACCGACAGCATCGTGCGGAGGGCGTCGAATGCCATGACATCATTCATGGCACTCATGGCCGAAAGTGCATTGACGCGGAATGCTGGTTCGTTGATTGCCAGTTGTTTGAGTGGTTCGACGGCCGTCGTTTTGTCGAGATAGGCAAGCGCTTCGGCCGAATAGAGTCGCACTTCAGCCGACGGCGAAGTGAGGCCCTGCTCAAGTAGTTTGACTGCGGAAGCGTCGCCGATGGCTTCGAGTTGGATCGCAGCCGACGAAGTCGTGAGTGGGTCGAGTAATTGGGGACCCAGCACGGCGAGGCGTTCTTGTAGTGCGGCCGTTGTTTCGCCGACGGCGATGCTTCGCACGACACGCATGTAGCGTGTGATGTTATCTTTGTATCGTGGATGAACTTTGATCTCGATATAATCGTCGGTCTTGGGATTGGCGACACCCTGGCGACGACCATCGATGTTGCCGTAGAAGCGGCGATTGATGTCTTGAGCCAGTTGTGCCGACAAACGAAACGAGCGGTGTTCCTGTCCGATGGCTAAGCCGAGCGGCCTCGACTTGGTAACGACTCCCCCGCTGAGAATCCGCCCGCGTGTAGCAATCGCCACGTCGTCTTCGCCGGTGGCGGAAGGATCGACAAGAATCGCCCCCTCGGCAACGGCCATCACATGACCTTCGCGAATCTGTCCGCCCAGAGCGGCCAGTTCGGTCATGCGAGCCGGCAATACCCATCCGCCGCGCAAGCTCGTTGTCTCCGAGCGAGTTGGAGTGCGGACTTCGATGTCGATGCGATCGCCCTCTTGGACACCAGGCGGAATGAACGCCTTCATCAACACGACGGCCGTGTTGGGGGAGGCGAGAATTTCTTGTGGGTTTTCGATTTGATGCCGCTGCATTTCGGCAACAATCGTGGCTCGTTGGGGCGTGGGGGGGGGATCTTCGCCGGTGCCGTCGAGCTGCATGACCAGCGAAACTGCTTCGACCTTGCGGTAGTTCATGCCATCGGGGTGGGTGTACTTCGACACCAGTCGCGTAGTGGGGTCGGCAGTCAGGTCTTCCAGCGTTTTTTCAGGCTTCTCGCCTCCAAACATCAGCATGCTGGTGCAGCCGGTCGAGGCGAGTAAGAGCGCGCCAACTAGCACGGATTTTGGGTCGAGGGCGATTTTCGAGGACCGGCGCGTCATGCTGCGGTGCTCCCTGGCTTTTTTTGGTTCGCGATGCGTGTGGACTGGCCCGCATCGTGCGAGCATACTGAGTCCAGCGAGGGACCTTAGCGGGACCTGGCAGCGTGGTCAAGGCAAGCGAATCGACTGCTGCTAGCTGCTGAGTTGATTGGCGAAGAGATTTGGGTTACGGTTTTGGCCACCGGGCCACCGCAAACCGCGCGAAGACCAGCCCGGCACACATTTGTACGTTCAATCAATTACGGCGACAGCAAATGACCAATCCCAACGAAGCACCATACACCCCACGCTATCGCACGTTGGCCTTTCTGCTGCCTATCTTGCTATTCTCGCTGGTGGGAGCCCTCGAGCCTTCGCCGAACACGGGCACGTCGCCCCAAACGGTCGATAGCACAATTGCCAGCGATGACGATGGCGGTATCGATAGCGACGCGGGCGGCGCGATTGATCAGATCACTGACGAGCTCGACTTAAACGACTCGACGCCCACCAATGCTGGCAGTTGGGTTTGGCCACTGCCACCATCGGCTTATCCCTGGGTATTTTTCGCAAAGATAGTCATTACTTCGATTTGTGTCGCCTACTTTTGGCCCTTTTACGTCGCATGCTTTCCGCTCAAAGTCAACTCGCTTGCTGTCGTCGTCGGGGTGGTGGGGTTTGTGTTGTGGGTCGGGCTGTGGATGTTAGATGCAGAGAGCTATTTGCTCGACGCTTTGGGCGGGCCAGAGTCGTCGGCAGCAGGCTGGCTCGGGCTCGGCGAACGCCCGGCCTATAATCCCTTGGCCGCTCTTGGCAATCGGCCCAGTGCCGCTTGGTTGTTCTTGGCCGTGCGATTCATCGGATTGGTGCTGCTGGTGCCCATCATCGAAGAATTGTTTTTGAGGGCGTTCTTCATGCGGTACATCATGCACGACACATGGTGGGAAATACCTTTCGGCGACGTCAACCGATTGGCCGTTATCGCCGGCATTGCGTTGCCGGTGCTCTACCATCCTGAGAAACTCTCGGCGCTCGTCTGGTTTAGCCTGGTGACTTGGCTGATGATTCGGACGCGCAATTTTTGGGACTGCGTGGTCGCTCACGCGGTCACGAATCTGTTGCTGGGGATTTATGTCGTCGCTCTCGGAGAATGGGAGTTGTGGTAGTCACACACACAGGAAAACACAGATAGCCCGGTCGCTGTGCGACCGGGCTTTCGTGCTCCCCCAACCCGTTTGTTTCGTGTCGCCTACTCGACATAAGTCGCTTGTTGTACGTCGCTGGCCGGTTCGGTGCGGTAGGGTTGCTGCCGCTCGTAGAGTTCGAGCCTCGATTCATAGTTTGGACGGTCGTTGTCGTTCGCGATTGCCAGGGCTTTTCGCTGCAACTCAATGGCCGCTGCGAAGTCGCCGGCGTTGGCCTTGGCGGCTGCCAGCGTATCGAGCGTCAAATCGTCGTCGCCCGCAGCGAGCGAGAGGGCTCGCTCAGCACTGGCGAGTGCTTGTTGGGCATTGCGGCAGTCGCTCGACGGACAAGTCGACAAGAGCCAAGCGAGGCTACGATGGGCGGCGGCGTTGTTGGCGTCGATCGCGATGGCTTCTTTGTAGCCCACTATCGCCTGGTGATAGCGGCCCATGTCAACCAGCAAATCGGCCCGGCCTGTCGCGATGACGACATCTGTTGGTGCTAACAGCGCCGCGGCGTCGAAATGCTGCAAAGCCGCCTCGAAATGTCCCAGCAAGTGACAGACCCGACCTCGTCCTTTGTGTGCAATGGCTAAGTCGGGATCGAGGGCAATTGCCTGCCGATAGTCATCGAGTGCGGTCGCTAGGTCGCCCGCCTGTACAAATAGTGCCGCGCGATTGCTATAGGCTTTGGCGAATCTCGGATTGAGTTCGATGGTGTCGTTGAAGTCGTCGAACGCCGAGGCAAAGTCGCCTTGTTGTGCTTTCAACACACCGCAATTGTGAATCGCCCGCCAGCATTTCGAGTCGAGGCGAATCGCGTCGTCGAAGTCAATCATCGCTTCATCGTCGCGGCGTTCGTCGGCCTTCAGTTCGCCGCGCCGGTTGAGTGACCAAGCCGCAAGTGTCTTTCCGTAACGCACAGCCACAGGCGTGGCGTCGATCGCCAACACGTGGCGGCACATCTGCACGATCTGCGTAAATTCTTCTTCCGTCGCGGCGGTCTGGGCCATGTTGTTAGCGTCAATAAGCAGCGAAGCGGCCCGCGGCGTCGGCTGTTCTTCGGTGTCGGCCGTCGGAGTCACAGGGTTTTCAACAATCTTGACTTGGCTTGCTTGCGCGCCAGCGACACTCGCGTTTGGTGTGGTTCGCATCGCCGCGTTCGGCATCGGTACGCTTTGCATCGCACCTTGCGGCATCGGCGGATTCTTTGGGGGCTGTGGCGCGCTGACATTTGCGAGCAATTTGGGCTGTGACGTGCTGGCTGGGCCTGCTGCATATGGATTCACCACAGGCTGTGGCGAAGACTGCACCGGCGAACTAGCCGGTTGCACCGCGTGAACCGCGGCAGTTCGTGTCGGCACGGCACCATCGGTTTCGTCGGTCCACACCACGTCGCCCGGTTCAGCCGGCGGAGCCTTCACCGTTGAATTTGCCGTTGAATTCGCCGTTGAATTTGCGGTCAAATTTACAGTCGATTTCATTGGCGGCATGTCGGTAGCCATGGCAGTACGCGACATCGGTCGTGGCATGTTCTGTTGCTGAGCGGCTGGCGTCGCCGACTTCGGCGTTGTTGTCGATAATGTCCGTGGCCTATCTTGTTGTTGGCCACTCGCCGTCGCCGACCGACTGGTCGTTGGGGGAGTGCTAGCCACATCGCTGCGACCGGCTAACAACCCCAACAAACCGATTTGCGAGTCGTTTGTCGTATTGCGCATTCCCATTGAATTCGCGGCTTGATTTCGTTGTGGCATTTGGGCCGCGGTCTGCTGGATTGCTGGATCGCGAAAACGTTGATTTTGGACGGTGGGCAGATTGGCCGACTGTGTGGCTCGTTCGTCGCTGTTGTTGCCACGGAACCAGCCAAATGGCCCTGAGAACCCGCGCGACTGGTTCCGTTGTTGTGGACCCGCTTGTGTTGGCCTCGCCTGTTGAGAAGGCGACGACGGCAGTGGCTCGAGCATCTCTCGCGGGACACTAGAGAAGTGGTTCGAGCTGCGGATGCTCGGTCGACCCAGCGTAGGCAATTGTGGGCCACGCGATTGTTGCCTCGCAGCGGTTTCGATGTCGTCGACAAAAACGACACCTTCAAGGTTTTGAGCGACTGCCAAATCACCGCAAAGGGCGAGGGCAACGAAAGTAAACAACCGAATCGAGCTTCGCATATCGAACACCAATGTGCGATGAGGGAGCGGAATAGCTAAGCAACCCGCGCAACGACGTGCGAAAATTGCCTCTGCTGACTCTATCGGACAATCGTTAGAACCGGCACAAGCCTTTTTGCCGAAAAATACACTGCGACCGCTAAGGCTTGCCCAGCTTCTGTTGCTTGTCGCGAAACATGCTAGCAACGTGACCGCAGCATAAAGAGAATCGCCGTGGCAAGAGCCATGATCGGCCCTGAAGGAATCTCGGGCAGCGGCATCGCACTCAGCGACTCCGAAAACAGATTGCCGAAGTTATCGCGCCAAACGAGATAGTCGGGTGCGTCGACGCTGCCAGACCGATCGCCGTCGGCGGCGAGTGTGCTCGTACTGCCAAGCGTGTCGCGCCAAATCGTGTAGTCGGCCGCGTCGACGCGACCATCGAAGTTGTAATCGCCATCGACTGCCGGCGAGCGATCGAGTCTTACGTTATCGAAATCGACCTCAATATCAGAGTCTGGAAAGAGGGGATCGAGCTGGTTGAGGTTGACGAGGCGGATGCGTAGCAACTGGTCGAAGTGATCGTGATCTGCACCGGTCGCTAGCGTCACGATGCTGGTGCCAAATTCGCCATCGGGAATCGATCCCGAGAGTGAGTTGTTGTCTTGAGCCACGATGAAGTCGCCCGCCAACAAATCAACACGATAACCGGGGAAGCCGGCCAACGGAAAAAAATCGCCGTTCATGGCGGTGGCGGAGTCGATGTTGCCGATTTCGACTTCGAGCGTGTAAGTCGAGAACGGCCGTAACGCGACGTCGAGTGTTTGCACGAGTCCATACTCCCCGTCGCCATCGCTTCCCTGAAAGTTAAACGCAATGGCGACGCGTTGTCCGTCGGCCGCTCCACCGGGAAAGTTGGCGAAGACACCTGGATTGCCGACCGGGTCGGGCTCGAATGGCGTGAGGGTGCCCACAAAGAAGATCGGGCCAACTCCTTCGTTCGTTATATTTCCGGGATCGTAGACATCCCAGCCATTAAGTGCGCCGAAGGTGAATTCATTGAACGGCGATTCGCCGCTGATGTCCTCGAAGCTGTGATTGACGACGTTGACAGGCGCGGCGCCGACCGGATTGCCGGTAAAAACGAACAGAATCGCTGCGATCACAGTTGCTATAGAGCACACGCTTTTCATCGAGTCGACGCCACAAAGGGTGCTTTTGTCGTGACTTCGGTCTAGCTTAACCAGCGATCACGAATGTGGCAATCTTTGTTAGCGCTCGATGCCTACCGCCAACGCAAATCCGCCAAATCCCACGTCGCTTGGCCCGGCTAAAGTCGGAGTGAGGGCAACATTCGACGCGGCCGGTGTGAACGATGTTGTGAAATTCGACCAGTGCTGCCATTCGTAGCCCGCGCGAGCGAACAAGATGCTACCTCGACGGGTTTGTGTACGGAATTCATAACCGATCCCGAGTTCCAGCATGGTGTGCGTCGAGTCGATCAGTGTCACTTGCTGCTGTTGGAACGGAGGCACAGTATTGGTTGGCACTCCGTAGCTGAGCGAGTGGTCATCCTGGATGATTGCGATCCGCGTGCGTCCGTAAAGGTTGCCTCGCGAACTGAGCGAGCGAGTCAACTCGGCACCCACGATTCCCCCCCAGCCATCGACACCATTGAGTATGTTGTTTGTACCGATGGGCAAACTGTTGTCGACCAGTAACTCAGAAAATTCAGCGTAGCGCAGGCCACCCGAAAATTCGACGGTCCATTGTGGGGCCAGTCGTCGCCGTTCGAATAATTCGAGGTCGAATATGTAGGTGTCGACGCTCATTTGCGAGGCCGAACCGGCATTCACGGCACTAGCCGTTTCGTCGAATTGCCAGTAACGAATGCGGGCCCCCAACTCGCCGCTGCCGCCGTAGGCGAGCGTCAATCTTGGTGCGCATTCGTGATCGAAGTCGATGTCTTCGGGAGCCCCGGTCGCTGCGTTCAAGTAGCCGGTACGGACGCCGTCGGCCCGGTAATATTTCGTAAACAGAAACTCCGCGTCGGCGTGTAGTTTCGGATTCGTCACCTCGGTGGGCCTACAACCCGTGCAGCGACGGCGACCACAACCGGCACAGGGGACAGGCATCGCGCTCGCAGGCTGCCTCAACAGTTGATCGTCCGGGCGTTGGCCGAACGGTGGCATGGCTGTCGTTGTTGGGTAGGGCAATTCGTCAAGCATGATCGGCTCGACTTCGCCCGCCCCTGGTCGCCTGACTGGCGATTCGGTTGGAATTGGTTCGAGCGAGTTATCGCCGGCCGGTAGTTCTTCAATCTCCGCATCGGTTTGCATCACCAGTGGTGCTTCGAAGTCGAGTTCGAGCTGCGAAGCGAGCAGCGTATCGCCCGTGTCGTGCAAGACACGGACGCGTTTGCCCAAGTAATGGGCCAAGTTGATACCAGGTGATGGTTCGACGTAGCGTTGCACCTGACCATATTGATCGAGCAACGCAAACGGCGGAGCCGATATATCATCGCTTGCCGTGCGTACAAGCAGAGCGACAGCGCCAGTTTGCGAGTCGACTGCCATAGCCGACTTCGAGCAAGCGAGCGTCGCGACAATCGCAAGACACCAAATGGTGATGAGTCGAATCATAGCAGCGGCAGGCCATCGGTCGAACGGCCCGGTAAACTTGAGAAGAGAGTGCAAAAAAAAAGTCGCAGCGGGGCGGCTTTTAACAGCCCCCTCGTCGAGCGGCAAGGGCGAAGCCAGATTGCTAGCAGTCAGTTAGAGCCGTCGGCGCGGTCGAGAGATTGCCAGAACTATGCGGGAGTTATTTTTGATGCATCGATAAAGTCGCTAGTCAACAACTCAACCCGTCTGAGAAACACGAATACGGCATCGACTTCTGACAATTGACTTCGCTTGTCGTTCGTGTTCATTATCACGCATCCGGTGAGTGGAAAAGACCCGATGCCCAACAGAGGTCGACGCAGCAACCGGCGCGAAGAAACACCATCCGATAGATCCTTAAGCAGAACCAGAACCTTATGATTGTTGGCGTTCCCCGTGAAGTGAAGAGCGATGAATATCGAGTCGCCATGCTGCCTGTCGGCGTCGAGGAGCTCACCCGTCGAGGGCATCGCGTGCTGATTGAACAGGGGGCCGGTTTGGGTTCGGGGCTGCTCGACGAAGCCTACCAAGCTGCCGGGGCCGAGTTGGTTCAATCGGGTGCCGATGTATTCGGTCGAGCTGACTTGATCGTCAAAGTCAAAGAGCCTCAGCGGGACGAGTGGTCACTAATTCGCCCAGGACAGGTGTTGTTCACCTATTTTCATTTTGCCGCCGATCGCGAGTTGACCGAAGCGATGATCGCAAGCCGGGCGACTTGCGTCGCCTACGAAACGCTGGCCGACGACGCCGGGCGGCTCCCGCTGCTCACGCCGATGAGCGAAGTGGCGGGGCGGATGAGTATCCAGGAAGGGGCCAAGTATCTCGAACGACCGCAGATGGGGCGCGGCATTTTGCTGGGAGGTGTGCCGGGTGTCGCGCCGGCGAGCATCGTCGTACTCGGTGGAGGAGTCGTGGGAGCGAACGCGGCGAAAATCGCCGCTGGATTCGGGGCCAACGTGTCGATTCTCGACATTAACATGGACCGGCTCCGCTACCTCGACGATATTATGCCGGCGAATGTCGATTGTCTGTTCAGCGACCGACATACGATTCGCCGCTGTTTGGAGCGGGCTGATTTGGTCGTCGGCGCGGTACTCATTCCCGGAGCGAAAGCGCCGATGCTCGTCGAACGCGACGATCTGAAGATCATGCAGCCAGGGAGCGTGATTATCGATGTCGCGATCGACCAAGGGGGCTGCATCGCAACGAGCCGCCCGACTTCGCACGCCGAGCCGACTTACATTGTCGACGAGGTCGTTCACTACTGCGTGACCAACATGCCGGGCGCAGTAGGACGGACTAGTACGTTTGCCCTGTGTAACGTCACGCTGCGCTACGTGCTCGATATCGCACAGCAGGGGATCGGCGTGGCCGCGAAAACCAAGAAACCGATCGCGAGGGCGGTGAACACGATCGACGGTGTTGTGACCAACCTCGCGGTAGCCGAGACTTTTGGGTTCGAGTACGATGCTCGCTTCGCCTGTTAACGGCCAGCGGTACAGCGGAACTACAGCTCGGGCAGCCACCAATCGGCGTCGGTTTCGTCGCCGCTGGCAACAATATCGAACAAGTCGAACGAGTCGTCGGTCGCGTTGCCTTCGCCTGTGAAAGCGAGTGCGGCGTCGAGTAGCAACAGCGATTTTTGAGTTTCGACGATTGCGGCATCGACTGCATCGCGGGAACGCGTCGCCAAACCTGCCGATACCGGCGATGTTGCGGTGCTGCTGACGAGCAACGGGCCGACGGTCGAAGCGGCCGACGGCGTGGCTGGTGTGCCGCTCGCTGGCCCCGACGACTCAGGCCCCGCTAACAACAGAGACGCGGACGCAAGGCTGGAATTGGCTGTTGCCATCGCCGACACTTGGCCGAGGCTGTCTCGCCACACGGTGTAGTCACTCGAGTCGACACGCCCGTCACCATTGCCATCGGCAGTGAGTCCATAGCCGGTGGATCCGAACTGCTGACGCCAGACGGTGTAGTCGCCGGCATCGACAGTGCCATTGTGGTCGTAGTCGCCCTGCTGGCTGGCGAGCATCGCGATGGGCATTTCGCCGGCACCGAGGTTATCGCGCCAGATGGTGTAGTCGGCCGAGTCGACCCGTCCGTTGGCGTTGCCGTCGCTGGTGAGACCGCTGCCGACTTGGCCGAACTGGCTTCGCCATATTTGATAGTCGCCCGCATCGACGTAGCCGTTACCGTCGTAGTCTCCGGCGATGGGCGATGTTGTACTGGGGTCGACATTGCCGGCGCCATCATTTGCGACGGGCGGATCGAAGTTGCCAACGATGGGCATGGAAAGTTCATCGCCGAAGTTGGCGTAGATATCGTTGCCACCCGCGAAAGGGGGTGGGCTGAACGATTCGAGGAAGTTGGCCAGCGGGCCACCAGCCGCTCCTGCGACACCCGGATCGGAAACCAAGAAGAACCACTCAGAGCGAACTTGTGGATCCTGAATCGAATTGCGTGGCACCCACAGTCCGATATCATCGATGCCGTCTTGATTCATATCGGCTGAGATCGGACGGTCGAGTACACCCGGGAAGCCCCAATTCAACACTGGGCGAGCGGCACCGAAGGCACCAAACGCGCCGAAGCTAAAGGCAAAGGTGAAGGCATCGTTGCGATAGACGGCCACGTCGTCGAAGCCATTGCCATCGAAGTCGCCGATGATGGGCATGCCTAACAGTCCGGTGTTCAGCACCAATTCGTTGGCATCGATGCGGAAGTTGCGATTGAAGTCGAAGCCCCAATTGCCGGCGTTGTAGAGGCCGATTTCGTCGCCATTGGCAAGGTTGCCATCGAAGTTGCCAGCAATTGGAACTGCACCTGCTACGTTGAATCCAACCAAGTCGGGCTGCACCGATAAAATTTCGCCGACCGAGGGATCGACGACCCCGTCGCTGTTGAAGTCAACGAGCCAGCGACGGGTGCCAGTCTCGTAGCTAAATCCATATACAGCGAGCTGGTCAAAGATATTCGGCGGTGCAAGTGTACCGTTGGCGACAAACCTACCGGCGAACACTAGGTCGTGCGAGGCGTAACCACCGGGAGCGTCGTTGGCCACGTCCATCGTGAAAGTGATGTCGACATTAGTGACATCGCCACCAAGGGCCGAGGGGTTGGGGTCCCAGGAATAGTTTCCGTTGATGTCGATACCAATGGTCGTGGGAATGTAGGTGCCGATTTCCGGACGACTGTCGACGGTGAAACGAGCGACGAAGTTGCCGCCGGGCACACCATCGCCTGAGGGGAAAGCAGGGGACTCGATGGGAGCGCTGGCATTCGATTCGCCGTCGAGGTGATTGCCTGCGGGATCGATGATCGCGTCCTTGACGGTCAAGGTGAAACGGTCGTCGGGCAGGGGCTGAGCAAACGTCAGTGTGATTGTCGCGCTGGCTGCAGCGCCGCCAACCGGTGTGATATTCACGGCATCGACGCTGGTGATGGCGATCGTGCCGACGCGGTCGCCGACCAACGAATAGTTGCCGACCGTTTCAGCAATCTGTTCGATGAGCGCCGTATAGAGGAAGTCATTCACGGTGCCCACTTGATCGACGCGGAAGGGGAGGTCTCGAACTTGCAGAGTCAATTGTGTGATGAGCGGAGTGTATCCAGTTGTCGTTGGCTTTAGATCGAACAGATCGAACAGCGACTCGTCGGCAGTTGTTGCGGGGTTGTCGGGGATCCCGACGCCGGTGATTTGCGGACCTTGTGTATCGACAAAAATACCCAGCGTATCGAGTCCAGTCCCTGCCGCCGCTCCAACGCCTGCGCTAATTGCGCCAGCGACCGGCACCGGATTTCCAGCAACGTCCTGTGCAGTGACTAGCAGCGGGCGGAAACCGTCGCGAGAACCGGCCGGCAAACCGAGCGCATTCAATATCGCTTGGCTGTTGAGGTCAGTATTCGCAGTGATCTGCCACGCTCCTCCCGCAAACGCATTGTTGCCGTCGAGGGGTATTGCGACAGTTTGTCCCAGGAAGAAGTCGGTGGCGGTTTGAATGATGCCATCGCCATTGCTATCGAGATAGAGCGTGACGATCGAATCGGCTTCTGCGCGACCCCAGAAGGTGGGGGTCGTATCGCTGGTGACGCGGTCATTTAAGGTGCCAGCCACGACTGGTGTGCCGGTGTCACTGCCGTCGAAGATTCCGTCAGTGGCGTTGGTGGTGTTGACGAGTCCAAAGCTTACCGGGGGCACGGTGGTGTCGACGGTGAGCGAGAGCAGTGCCGAGTGGCTGACATTGCCGGCGCGGTCGAGCACTTCGAGCCGCAGTTCGTGGACTCCGTCGGCCAGTAATCCGCCAGCGAGTACCGCCCCGTTGGCGGGGTTGCCAGCGATAAACTGCGCGGCCAGGGTTTCGGTGATTTGCGTGAGCGATGTCAGTCCATCGCCAGGGACGCTCACATTCTCGACCGCAGCATCGGCGGCTGTGTCATACAGCAGAAACTCGGGAACTGTGCCGAAGCGGTCGTAAATGCGGTACTGCAAGTTATCTTGGAAGAGAAGTTGATTGCCCGAGACCAGCGAGTCGAGCCCGGTCATGCTGACGGTGGGCATGTTGTCGTTAGTGACGTTGTCGGCGTTATTGCGTCCGGTGTCCGATGCCGTGGTGAGATCGAGCAGCGGTTGATTGGGGGCGATGGTGTCGATGACGACCGGGAGCGGTACAGAGATGTTGAGTGCCCAGACGTCAAAGGTGCCGGTTACACCATTCACGGTATCGTCGGTGACAGCAAAACTAAATGAAGTTGACAGCGCGTTCAGACCATTAAATGCCGATAGTGCCTGTTCGGGGCGGAAAAGACCGGTGAAAGGTGCAACTCCCGCGGTAATAGGTGTCGATGCGGAGTCGTCGAAGGTGGTGTTCGTATAGTTTGCGCCCCCGCCACCGTTGTCGCTCGACAGTATGACGCCAGGGCCAGGTGCAGACAAAAAGATGTCGAGTTCGTCGGCGTTGGGATGGGTGATGCTTATTGTTGCATCGACATCGATGATTGGCAGGAATCCGATGGGGACATCACTTGCCAACCCAGGGAAACTGGCCGCGGCAATGGGGCCAACACCTACGTTGTTTGCACCACCGTCCGGAATGTTAGCAGCACCGGGTACTCCCGCGAGAGTTCCGTTGAGACCAATCATGTCGCTCAGGTTGCCGCTGGTATCTTCGAACTGCGCAGTGAACAACCACAGACCGTCGTCGATCGGAATCGTGGTGACCTGGTACCGGCCTTGTCCGTCGCCTGCTACGCCATCGGTGTTGTCGCTGCCGACGGTTCCGCTAGCAACCAGCAGCGGTGCACCCACCGGTGCACCGGTGGTGGAGTTGGTCTCTTGGGCGAAGATCCGCACGATGCCATTCTGCGGACCGACTCCCGTAAAGGCTGGTGTGCGCGTCGAGGTGACGTTATCGCTATTGAAGGCACCGGTATCGGCCGATTGCAGCAAGTCGATGGTGCCGGTGACCGGATCGGCGACGGCGTCGATGGTGACAAAAATGGGAATGGAGAGCTGCGAGAAACCGGTGTTCGACCCGCCGGCAGCCCCGGAGTAGTTGTCTTGCACCACAGTCTGAGCCGCAATCAGGTACACGCCATCGGCGAGCATCGGTGTGGTCGCTGTCCAAACAGCGCTGGTGCCCAGGCGAGTTGCATTGACCGTTGTCTGCGCTCCGGTTGATAGGTTGGTAGCGACCAATTGCACATCGTAGCCATTGGGGCCGTTGCTATCGATCGTGCCCACGTTGCTTCCGAACGGCAATGCTGGCAGGAACGAAGCCAAGTCGTCTTGGATAAAGAATGTCGGTGTGTTGTCGGCAGTCACCCCGTCGCTGTTCGAGGCACCGGTATCCGACGCGGGCGAGAGACTGACGCTAGCCGGTGTCGGTGCGGCGGTATTCTTGACCTCGAATGAATAGAAAGAAGAGCCGTCACCCATCATTGGGTCGGCTATAACAATGTGGTATTCTTCGTCTTGAACGACTGGAATTGTCCTGTCAACGCCGAGACCTACCGGTCCGCCAAGTAGCGAGCTACCAGAGCGATCTTGAACGTCGTAGGTCATCCCGGATCCTACAACAGTTATCCCGGCGACAAATAGCCGACCAGTTGCGTTGGCGCGATAGAGAAACACATCTTGCGAGTCTCCGGCATCAGCATTCAGGCTGAAGTTTTCTAGCGTAACGACCTGATCGTGTCCAATATCTTGGCCGTTGGGAACGTTATTATCGTTGATCGCTTCGATATCGTCATTAGCGCCAATTAGAATCGCCAGCATCCGGCGATCTTCCAACTGCTCAACCCGTGGTCGCCGACTTCGCTTGAACTCCATCGAGCGGTCAACGCTGGTGCGGGCGAAGGGATTCAAGCGGCTGATGAGCGATTGGTGACGGCGAGACATCGACGGATTCCTGTTCAAGGTGCTGACTCTAGGCGTGCGCCATCGCAAAAGTGCGATCGCGGCAGTTATCAGCGATCCGTCGCCGGCGGGGCTGGCTAGCGCCCCATTTTCTCCCTAGTCGTGGGAGACTTATCCACAGATCCGCAAAATCGCGGAACACCGAAAATCCCCCAGACTGCCTAGAATGTTATCAGGCGGTGGGGCTGTCCGCAACAGTTTTAACGATTTTGACGATAAAAAGGTTTCGCCATCGCCAACGAAAAAGGCCGGCCCCATTCGGAGACCGGCCTTCGGATTTAGCCCCCGGTCGATCACCGGGGGCAGCTATTTAACTACTCGAGTAAGTGCGACTTACGGTCGCTCGTCCCCCGTTCATTGACCGGGGGCGAAATAGGCTAGTAGCGAACCTCGAAGCGGGTCACGAGCCCTTCGAGCGACAACGTGTCGCCGAAATCGGTGTAGTTGTTAGCCTGGACGGCGTCGACGAACGTCGGAGTCGTCGCCACGTTCATGAAGTGCATGCCGGTGTATCCGAGCGAAGCCTTCATCCGTCCACAACAACTGGTCCAATTGAGGCCAATTTCGTATTCGAGAGTCGGCACAACCCGGTCGTCAGTCCAGCGGGCGATTGCCAGATCGTTCACTGTGGTCACGTTGGTCATGCGGTAGTCGCCGCGGGCTTCGCCATACAGGGCACTGGCATTGCCTTTGCAATAGCACGAAAGGCGACCGTGTCCCATTTTGCGTTCGCCGTCGAGACCCAGGCGAATGCCGGCACCGTCGAAATCGATCTCGGTGTTGGTGTTGATGACACCGTTTTGCGATCCCGCGAAGTTGCCCGATTGCAAGAACTCTTGATCGATGCGTGCGTATCCGAAGCCGGCGCTGTAATTAAGCCAGCCACAGTTCGACGCAACGACGAGGCGACGGTACATGACGTCGGCGAGTTGAAAATCGATATCGTAGACCGCATCGATGGGACCGGCCGAACTCGTGACTCCCGCACCCGGATGATGGACGAGCGACGAAGTCTGTAACGTAGTTCCTGGCACGTCGATGTAGCTGCGCGAGTCGGTTTCAAGATGCAGGTAACTGCCGGTCACGCTGCTGCAAGGGCCGCAAGCGACTGAAGCACCAACGCGCACTCCCGGCGAGAACTGGGGATCGGCCGAGGCGATTTCGCCAAACGGCGTGGTGCCAGCGCCACCTGTTCCGTTTTGCTGCTGGGCGTGGTGCATGTCGGCACCGACGGGGTGCAGATAAAGCCACTCACCAAACACACCGGTGCGATGTTCCCACGGGGCGGGGCAATAGGTGTCGCAGCAACCACCGCACATCGGGTCGCTACAGCCACACGAACCACAGTCGGTAGGACAGCTGTCGTAGGTTCCGCACGACGGTTCGCAACCACAGCCGGGCTCACACGCGCAACCCGGCTCGCACATGGCAGGAATGCCGCAGGCAGGTTCGCAATCGCTGCAGAAAGCAGCCGCGTCGAACTGTGGTTCGGCGATCGGAGCCGCCGACAGCATTCCTGAGCACACGAGCAACACCACGCTACTTAGCACGTTCAATCCCCAAACTTTCATCGAATTAATCCCCCTTGGTAAAGCGACTTGGTCTCCGACTCTCTGGGTCGCGGAGCCTCGGTTCGCAGCTTCGAAGGCCAGCGATTGGCAAGCCGACCTATGGCCCCCAAACGATTGTTTTCTTCAGGCCGGTTGTGATCGGCATGCCGGTAAGTCCGGTTATGCGAATTCATCGGCCACTGTGCATTCGGAATATGTGGATTGTTCGCCTTGTTCGGGTCAGTGAAGCTGGGCGAAGTTTGCGGCCTCCCACACCGCTAGCAGAGGTGGGAAAGTTCTCTCAATCGGGCAAGTTGTGCCGGTTGTAGCGACGATAACGACTGTGTGGCGAATGTTATTCTCGCGGGGACGTGTCGATGCGTGTTGCTTTCATCTTATTGCTGTCGACCTTCGTCGCCGGTTGTGCGGCTACGACCGAGAAAGCGGTGAACGACCACTATCAGCCGGAGACGGATGCACAAGCGAGCGGGCTCGAAGCAGCCAACCTCGTCTACACGCCGTTGCCGGCACTGCCATCGCGTGGCGTTGAGCTTGCCAGCTATGCTGAGGAAAAAACAGACGAACCTGTCCAACGCGTGCTCTCGATCACCTACCCACATCCTAGTGGCGACAAGTTCAAGGCGCTCGCCGAAGTCGTGGTCCGCAACCCCGACTTCCGCCGCGAAGAAAAATCGAACGCGCTCGCCAAAATCAGCGGATGGCTCGACCGCAGCCTGCCGGGCGTCGCCGTCGCCGATGATGGCAGCACTGCCTATCGGCTCTCGCTGACAAAAAGCGAAGTCGACGCGCTGCTCCGCCAACTCGCCGCCCAGGGAATGCTTGAACCACAAACCACCTCGACCGGCGACAGTGAGCTTTCGCTGACCATCAACGGCAAAGCCCGCGAGCTGAAAATTGGCCGCGAGCGGACGCTCGAAGAGCTTTCGGCCCGCGTCGTAGCGGAAGGCCGGGTTGTGTCGATTCACGACGAAAGCGTGGCGACGCTGCCGAAGACCGACAGCGAGTCGGCAGTGAAGAAGGATTCGTTTTACGAGAGTTTGTTGAGGTAATATTTAGCCCCCCCGTCACTGACGGGGGGAGTAACAACCCAACACAACTCGTGACGGTCAGATCGAATACCAAGCGTCGCTTCAATGGCCCTCGGTCAGTGACCGAGGGCTAAATCGCACCGACTTCCTCGTACAATTCGAGCCACTCGGCTTCGAGTTCTTCGATCTCGCTGGCAAGTTTCGCCAGTCCCGCGCGCAGCGCCTCGGCCGAATTAGTCGAGGTGACTTTTAGCAGTTCGGCTTCGGTTGATTTTTTCTCGTCGTCGAGTTTGGCAATTTTACGTTCGACCGCCTTGAGCCGCTTTTGGGCGTCGCGGTCGTCCCGGCCCGACTTCTTTGTGCCGTTAATTGGCGCAGCGTCGCGAGCCGGGCCCCCTTCGCTGCGCAAGCCCGCGTCGATCTCTTTTTGTGTGCGGTAGACGTAGTCGTCGTAGCTACCCGGATAGGAAACGACATCGCCGCCGCCAACCTCAATCACTTCGGTCGCCACCCGGTGCATGAAGTGGCGGTCGTGGCTGGTGAAGATAACCGTGCCAGAGTAGCGCTCGAGCGCGTCGGCGAGCGCTTCGACCGTTTCGACATCGAGGTGGTTGCCCGGTTCGTCGAGCACCAAAATGTTGTGCCGCTCGAGCAATAGCCCAGCAAGCACGAGCCTCGCGCGCTCGCCACCGCTGAGTACCTTAATCTTCTTCAGGATCATTTCGCCCTTAAAGAGAAAGCTGCCAGCGACGTCCTTCAGTTGCTGAATCGTGGTGCCAGGAGCGGCCTGATATTCCAAGTACTCTTCAACCGTTTGGTTCTCGGGAAGCGTCGTGTAGACGTGTTGGGCGTAGACGCCGAGTTGGCAAGCGTGGCCCCATTTGAGCGTGCCCGCTTTCGGCTGGAGTGATCCGCACACGGTGCGGAGGAACGTCGTTTTGCCCTGGCCATTATCCCCCACGACACCGGCGCGGCTGCCATGTTCGATTTCGAGCGTTACGTCGTCGGCCACGTCACGGTCAGGGTAGCCGATCGTCATTCGCTCGACTCGCAGCGCAGGGCCTTTGCGCGCTTCGACGGCCGGAAAACTAAAATTCACTGAGGCTTCGTCGCCGGTGACTTCGATCAGCTCGAGCCGTTCGAGTTGCTTCGCTTTGCTGCGGGCCTGGCTGGCGGTTGCTGCGTTCGCGCGGTTCTTGGCGATGAACGTTTCGAGCTGCTTTCGTTTCGCGGCGATCGATTCGTTCTTGCGGAGGTCGTGCTCACGGCGCTCGTCGACGTTGAGCAGGTATTTCTCGACTGTGCCGGGATACATTGTAAGCTCGCCCCGCGAGAGTTCGAGCGTATGGGTGCAGGTCGCTTCGAGGAACGCCCGGTCGTGCGAGACAACTAAAATGCCCCCTTTGAACTGCCGCAAAAAATGCTCGAGAAGCATCTGCGTCCGCAGGTCCAAAAAGTTCGTCGGCTCGTCGAGAATCAGCAAATTGGGATCGTGTAAGAGCAGTGCCGCGAGCTTTACTCGTGTTTGCCACCCGCCCGAGAGCGAACGAACCGGTGCGTGCAGCATTTCGTCACCCAGCGCGAACTGCCAAGCGACTTGTCCACATTTCCAATCGGGCTGGTTGCTGTCGCGCATCAGAAAGTCGACTACCGTCTCGCCGTCAACAAACGGATCATGTTGCCGCAGGTAGCCGAGCCGCAGCTTCTTGCTCTGCACTACCTCGCCCGCATCGAGTTCTTCCTCGCCCAGCAGTACGCGGCAGAGGGTGCTCTTGCCAGCGCCGTTGCGACCGATCAGGCCAACCTTCTGGTCATCGGTCAGGGCGCAGTTGGCCCCATCGAGCAGAGACTGCTCGCCATAACGTTTGTGGGCATCTTGGAGCGAAAGTACGACAGGCACAGCGTTGGGGGATGGGGCCGGGGATCGGGGGCCAGGGATTTGGTGCTCTAAAGTTACCACGCGGGCGATTTGGTTTGTAGGTTCCGATAGCCGACGAGTGGAGTTTACCCACTGTGGTGCGCCTGGTCGGAGGGTCGATTCGCTCGACGTGACATCGCCCGAACTAGAAATCCAACGACGCACGTAGCAAGTATAAAACAGCTAACGTAGAGACTGAGATACATGAAAATGCTTCGGAAGTCGATCGCGTACGCATTAGGCGCATCGCGATCATCAAGATACAAATACGCCGCGATAGCGAAGCCAGTGGCGGCAATAGCAAGCCAAAGCACTGGCACAAGAATTCGACGTCGGCTCATGTAGGCAATCGTACTCACTGCGATGGCGACAAACGCGGTCGCAACTCCTATCGGGATTACCTCGCCTTCGTTTGGCAAGAGCGCCAGTGCACAATGAAAGCCCAACGCTCCACCGGCTGTACCGCTCATCAGCACGTAGAGGATCGTGATTGACCTCGCGAATACGCGACGACCTCGGCTTCCCGTTTCGGCGGACGGTTGCGCGTCGGCGGTCGTCGTTGGGGATTTGAACGGATTCATCGATACGGCCAACTTCAAACCGTTGATGGTTTTTGTGGCTGCGCAGGCTGTTCACCGCGTGAAGCGCAAAAGTCGAGATAGTCGTCGATTGAATCTCGAAAAGCGACGCGAAGCTCTTCGACGCTGGTACCTTGGAACGTAACGACATCGCGAAGATCGATGACCTCACCATGAAACAATCCGGCTTCGTCATCGAAATTTACTTTTGCTTCGTAGCCTTTGTACTTCATCATGGTATCAATCCCGCCTCAATCAAAAAGCGACGCACCGAGACGACAGCTCCTCGATCAGTTTCTTTCTTTGGGTGAGGTCTGTGGAAAACGGCACGTACTCCGTTGAGAACAACCCGAACTCGCGAACCTCGTCCTTCGAAGATTTCTGCGCCATGGTGAAGCAACATCTTTTCGATATCGCGCCAAGCAATGTTAGCACGAACAGGGTCGTCGAAAATGTCGACTAGCGTTCGAGTGTGCTTTGCGGACATCACTTCATTATATGTGGCCAAGCTGCGATTGGAAGCAAGTAATCAGCGGCGAGGCCCATCACTGCGACGGGGGTAGTGCGTCGGCTAACAGGGCTCGTTCATCGACTGCGCTATGCCGCTTCCACCGCCAACGAACCACCCTTGAGCAGCGTGTGCAACCGATCGAATTCGTCACCATCGGCAAAGTGAAGTGTGATTTTTCCCTTGCCTTTGGCATTGCGCGTGATAGCGACTCTCGTACCCAGCAGCGACTTGAGTTCGGTTTCGAGGGCGACGATTTGTTCGCTAATCGGCGGCTTGGCTTTTGTTGCCTTGTCGGTCGAGTCTTCGCCGGTAAAGAGCGACAGCGAGTTGTCGCCATCGAGCTCGGCGATGGTTTCTTGCACCGTCTGTTCGGTGCGACGGACCGAGAGTCCTTCGTCGACAATTTGCTTCGCGACCTTCACCTGTTGGGTTTCGTCTCCGAGTGGCAGCAGCGCGCGGGCGTGGCCCTGTGTCAACTTGCCTTCATTGAGCAGTGTCTTCACTGGCTCGGGAAGTTCGAGCAGGCGAATCAAGTTGGCGACCGTCGAGCGGTCGATCTGCACTCGCTTGGCGAGCTCGTCCTGGGTGCCACCATACTCTTGCAAGTACCGCTGAAACGACTCGGCCTTTTCGAGTGGCGAAAGATCTTTGCGCTGGACGTTTTCGACGATGGCCACTTCGGCCATCTGCCGATCGGTCATCTCGCGCAATTGCACCGGCACCCGTTCCCAACCGGCCAGCTTGGCGGCGCGCAGGCGGCGCTCGCCGGCAATTAACTCGAACCGTTCGCCGGCGCTCCGCACAAGCAGCGGTTGTAGCACCCCATGTTCGCGGATGCTGTCGGCCAGATCGGCGATTTCGACTTCGTCGAATGTCTTGCGGGGCTGATGAGGATTGGTGTCGACGGCGACCAGGTCGAGCCATAGCTGCCCCGTTTCGTCGCGACCCATGCACGCGGGGAGCACGACCTCGGTGGTGCTAGCGTCTTCGCCTGCATCAACAAAAGGCTCTGTCCCCTCTTGTATGGTGGTGGGTGCATCGAGCGAACGGCCCAACAGGGCCTCCAAACCGCGACCAAGCCGACGTGAATTAGACACGACCAAGTACCTCCTGACAAAGTTCGACGTATGCTCGCGTCCCTTGCGAGCGTGGTGCATAGTTGAGTATCGGCACGCCGTGGCTCGGCGCTTCGGCTAAGGCAACGTCTCGCGGGACAACGGTGCGAAAAACGACATCGCCAAAAAAATCGCGGACTTCGCGTTCGATCTCTGCGGTGAGATCGAGTTCCGGTTGATACATGGTGAGCAGAATGCCACCAAACTCAAGCCGGGTGTTTTCGCCACCCATCACTTGGCGAATGACTTCGATCATCTGGGCGAGTCCTTCCATCGCGAAGTATTCACACTGAATCGGTATCAGCACTTCGTCGCTGGTGGCGAGTGCTGTGCGGGTGAGGGCCCCGAGCGATGGTGGGCAATCAACGAGCACAGTGTCGTAGACCGACAGGCTCGCGCCGAGGTGCGCTGCAACGCGGCGGCTTTCGCTATCGCCCGCGTTGGCGAGTGCATCGACATCGTGAAAGCTGCGGCTGCCAGGCAGCACTTTGAGGTTGTCGATGCAAGTCGCGCGGACCGCTTCGCTAATCGCGCGGTCTTCGACCAGCGGATGCCGACGGGCGGGTTCCGCACCAACGGCGCTAGTGGCATTGCACTGCGGATCGAGGTCGATCAACAGCGTCGTCATCCCCGCCGTCGCTAGTCCGGCGGCCAGGTTCACGGCAGTGGTCGTCTTTCCGACGCCACCTTTTTGGTTCGCGATGCAAATGACGCGGCCCATGAACGGGTGGAGGGTTGAGGGTTGAATGTGGAAAGGAAAGCTCTTCAGCTTGGTTTTTCGTTGAGAAGTGGCCGTCAGGCCCCGTGTCGAGTTGCGTTCTGCAGCGGACGATAGCGTGGGGCGAGAGTTGCTGGAATGTCATTTCGTGGACTGCTATCGAGCGTCGGAGATTTTGAGAAATGTTACAATACTAGCCGACGAGCTACGCCTCGTCGCCCGCATCGATGCAACAGATCGCAATTTCATGAAACCAGTCCCCCGCAACGTGACCCCCAGGCTCGTCGACCCCGAGCCTATCGAGCCGACCGACTTAGAAATATCGTCGCGCCGCGCCATAGGCAATGCCCCGCGTCCCCGCCTCATCGATGTGGAGACTTGGTTTGAGATTGGCAAACACATCGTGTTTGCTGCGTTGCTGTGGCCGATCGTTGTTGCCATGTTTTTGCTTGTGGGTGCGATGGCTTTTGTCGTGTCGGCTGGTGATTTTGGGAGTCTTGCAGGAGCCATCGGAATTGCAATTGCGATGTTGTTCGGCAGCATCATCTTTGCCGCGTTCGCCGCCATGGTGGTAACTATCATTGTGCTGTCGCTGCTGGCCGTGGTTCTCGCGACGCTCCAAATCAGCATTTCGCCAACTATCGTAGGTGCCCTGGCCGGTGGCTTTATTGGTGGTGGTGTCATGTCCGCCATGCTGGCTTCCGAACCAGTCACGGTATTCTGGCTCGTCGTGTTAGCCACAGTAATGGGAAGCTACGGCGGTGCCATCGGCGGCTGGCGATCGCAGTGGCCGCGCGAGTTTCAGTGGTACGGTGGCAACAAGTATTTGAACGAGTCGCTGGTCGGGCCAAGAAAGTCGGCGCCAATCCGGTTCAGCATCCGCCACATGCTGATCGCCTCGACTTGGCTCTGTGGGCTATTGAGCATTGCCAAGGTCTCGGGATTGCTTACGCCCCAGATCGCAATGGCCCTCGGCATCTGGCTCGCCATCCAAGCGGTTGTGATGGTCGTGGGCTACTTCGCTTGGCCCCCGTACACTCGATGGCGGGTGCGGCGGTGGGAGAGGAGACAGGCGGTCTAGATGGACGAACAACCGCCGGAACTATTTGACCCGGCGCTGGCAAAAATCGAACCGCGAGACCCCAAACCTGTCTCCGATTATTCTGGTGCGCTCACCTTCAACGAATGGCGGACCATTTGGTGGCATCTGAGCCTAGGAGTATTTGCGAGCGTAGGAGTTCTTGTTGCATTGACCGTTCTCGGAGCCTTGCTTGAACTTGGCATGGCTCTTTTCGATTTCTCACCATCCGAGGCGATCGAATCGTTCATGATCCTGCTGATGACGACTGTCGCGGGAATCGCCTATTGTGGCTTTGCGACGGCAGTGGGAGCGGCGGTCGATAGGTTCATACACTTGCGGCTACCGGCGTCGCTGAAAGGGGCCATGCTTGGCGGCGTTGCTTTCGGCCTTCCAATCTGTGGCCTGCCTCCACGGTTTCATAGTCCGACACTCCCGCTGACTGAAGCACTGCAAATGCTGATCTTAGCCGGTGTCGCGACGATCGTCGGACAGTACTCAGGTGCCATCGGCGGAAAAAACTGCCGGGCGAGCCACCACCTTGTGTTCCACGATGGCACTGGGTGGAAGAACGAACCGTGGGTCGTTCGCGAGCAAGTCGAGACGTTGCAGTTCACCGTCGCACAGTTGCTGGCCGGGTCGACCCTATTAGCCATCGTAATGACGCTTGTCCGCCTCAGCGACTCTTTCAGTCCGATGCGAGCCTTCGTCGTGCTCACCTGGTTCGCGATGCAAACCGCCACCCTCGCGATTGGCTTCAAGCTCTGGCCTTCGCTAATGGCGGTAAGGTCGAAGCTCTTCCACTGATGTTCCACGTGAAACAGTTTGCCCAGCCCACCACACCAGCGTGTTTCACGTGAAACGCCTCTGTGGTGCAA
>JBGSWC010000029.1:0-9170 GCA_041752635.1 Pirellulales bacterium
AAGGGCGAGTCGTACTTTAACCAGCGTACTGGTCGCAAAGAACGTTTTAGCCGTATTGTGCGGATGCATAGCAACAAGCGAGAAGAAATCGACTCGGCTTCAGCCGGCGACATTGTCGCGATCATGGGCATCGACTGCGCAAGTGGCGACACTTACTGCTCAGAGCCAAACTACTGTACGCTCGAAAACATTTTTGTGGCCGATCCGGTTATTAAAATGTCGATCCAAGCCCTCTCGCGCGACAATGCCGACAAGCTCAGCAAGGCGCTGCAGCGGTTCCGTAAAGAAGACCCCACGTTCCACGTCATGACTGACGAAGAGACCAACGAAACGGTCATCGCCGGGATGGGCGAATTGCACCTGGAGGTTTATGTCGAGCGGATTCGTCGCGAATACAAGTGCGAAGTCGAGGTCGGTGCGCCGAAAGTGAGCTACCGCGAGTCGGGCTTGCAGCCCTATGCCTTCGACCACAAACGCAAGAAGCAATCGGGAGGTTCGGGTCAGTACGGTCACATCGTTGGCGTTATGCGTCCGATGACCGAAGAAGAACGTGCCGAATTGCCTGATGGCAAAGAATTCTGTTTTGTCGACAAAGTCACCGGTGGTCGTATTCCGAAGGAATATATCCCAGCCGTCAGCAAGGGCTTTGAAGAGATGATGGCGAAAGGTCCGCTGGCGGGTTATCCGGTGGTCGGGCTGACTGTGCAGCTCGACGACGGTACTTACCACGACGTCGACTCGAGCGACATGGCCTTTAAGCTGACCGCTCGCGAGTGCTTCCGCGAGAATTTTGATCGCATGAAACCGATTCTGCTCGAACCTATCATGAAAATGGAAATCGAATGCCCCGAAGATTTCCAGGGAGCGGTCGTCGGTCAAATCAGCAGCAAGCGCGGCATGATCGTCGAAACCGAAACCGAGGGGGGCCTCTGCCGAATCATCGCCGAAGTGCCGCTCGCCGAAACCTTCGGCTACTCAACCGACCTGCGTAGCCAAACGCAAGGGCAGGGCACATTTAGCATGGAACCATGCAAATACGCCCAGGTGCCAGCCAGCTTGCAGATGCAGATCGTTGAAGATCGCAAGCGCGAGTTACAACCTGCTTAAGGGCAAAAACTTATAAACGCTGGAGACTCCCGCCGGTTCGCTACGCTCTCGAAAGACTTGCTAAGGCAGTTGGAACAGAAGCGTCCCGGCATCACTTGGTCTGCGTCTGGCGACACAATCGACGGCGATTGAATTTCGATGTTCTCTCGATCATCGAAACCGCCAGTACGAGAAGTCGTCACCGTTTCGCGCAAAGTTGTTGACTCATGGCTACCATCTACATCGAAACGTCAATTATTGGCTACATGACGGCTCGGTCGAGCGACGCAGTCATTTTTTTGGCGCGGCAGCAATTGACGCGTTAATGGTGGAGCGACTAACGCGATAAATACGATCTTGTTACGAGTCAGCTTGTGCTCGATGAAGCCGGTGCGGGTGATCCAACAGCAGCACAGCAGCGGATTTCCTCGCTAAACGACGTGCCACTGCTCGACATTCAACACGTGCAAGTTCAACCACTAGCAGAAGAATTGGTAGCGAGCCATCTCTTGCCAGAGAAAGCCGCGGCCGATGCACGGCACGTAGCCGTAGCGGCGGTTTTCGGCGTAGACTATTTATTGACCTGGAACTGCAAGCACATCGCGAATGCCGCAACCCTTCCTGGAATTTATAGCAAAATACGCGATGCTGGCTTAGAACCGCCGTTGATCGTCACGCCCGAGGAGTTTTCTGATGCCTGAAAATTTTGACGACCCCGTTCTCGCAGAAGTTCACGCAGTTCGCGCTGCTATGCTCGAAGCTGCCGGCGGCGATATTAACGTACTCATGGAACGGGTCGCCGAGCGTCAGCAAAGGTCAAAGCGGAAAATCATAATCGATTCATTCCGCAGCCACATCCGCCGAAACTCTCAACAGGGGCGGGAAAGAGTGTAGCGAAATAGCTGGTTTGATTCCGGTATTTTGAAAGTTAACACTCATATTTTGCTAACCTAATCCGCTTGCTGCCGCTCCCGCTGAGCGTTCATGAGCCGTGTGCCAATTTCACCGAGCGCCGGGTGTTGGCGATCGACCGCTTCGAGTTGCTTGAGGGTGGTGATAGCCCGCTGTGCTGTTTCATCGTCGCCCAACACTTCGTAACGCAGTCCTTGGAGCGATGCGAGGCCTTCGAGATAGCGAGTATTACGGGGCGCCAGTTCGACTGCTTTGGCGAGCGACTCTTCGGCGGCGGCGAGGTCTTCGAGCAGGTAGTGCAAGAGCCCAATCTGGAAGTGAGGTTCGACCGCTTCGGGCACCAGTTCGATATCGCGCTTGAGTAGCTCGATTTCGTCGCGCCGCAACTGAGCGACTTCATCGGTCTTGCCCGTTTGTTGCTGCAGCAAGATGGCAAGTTGCGTTCGCAAACCACTGCGGTACGGTTCGAGCCGCACGGCGGTGCGGAGCTCGTCGATCGCGGCGGGCAAGTCGCCGACCGACTGTTCGATTTGTGCGAGCTGGGCGTGTGCGCCGGCTCGTTCGCTGGCGATTTGCAACTCTTGTTCGTACTCTTCGCGGGCTGCTTCGTAGGCGGCGATCGCCTCGTCGTCGAACTGTGATTTAGCGGAGGGATCTTGCATGAGTAGCTCGACCATTCGCCGGGCGGCCGCCAAGCGAACACAACGCGATTCGTCGCTCAGTCGCGGCACGATGTGCTTATCGACCTCGGCCATCGACTGCAATGGTAATACCATGACGGCTGCCATGCGAACCATGTCGGCGCTGTCGACGATGGCCTCGCGGAGTGTTTTAGTGGCGTCGAATGAACCATAGTTGCCGAGCAAATTGGTCGCCGTTGCTCGGACGATTTCGGGGGCTGTGTCGCGGCCGATCAGTTGAATCAGCAGCTTCTCGGCCTCTGGATCAGCCCGTCGGCCACCGGCGATCGCCGCTGCCCAGTGGGGGTCGTCGGGACGTTTGTCGCCATACCAAGTGGTGACCCAATCGGCCGCCCAGGCGGCGTCTTCTTCTGCGTCGGTGTGGCAATTGTTGCAGGCATTCGGTGTGCCGACGGCAACCGTCAAATCGGGCCGCGGAATCCGGAAGCTGTGATCGCGACGGGGATCGACGACCATGTAGTGCTGGCTCGGCATGTGACATTCGACACACGACGCCCCGGCGGTGCCCATCTCGTGGTGATGGTGCGCCTTGGTGTCGTACTTGCCCGGCTCGTGGCACTGGGCGCACAGAGCGTTGCCTTCGAATTTGAGCTTGAGCGAATGGGGATTGTGACAGTCGGTACACTTCACGTTCTTGTGATACATCTTGCTCTGGATGAACGATCCGTAGACGTACACCTCGTCGAGAATCTGTCCGTCGGCGTGGTAGAGCCCCTCGTCGAGCAGCGACACCCGCAGTTGATCACACACGTCGTTGGCGGGACGGAATGATGGATGAACCATCTCGCGCCGCGAATGACACTTTGCGCACGTTTCGATTTGCGTGTCGTTGTCGATGGTTTTCAGATTCGCAAGCCCTTTGCCGTGACGACGATCCCAGAACAGCGAATTGCTCTTGGCTAGCTCGACGTGCAGGCTCGCCGGTCCGTGGCACTCTTCGCAACTTACGTCGATCTCTGACCAAGTGGTGTGGTACTCGTCGGTGGCGACGTCGTAGTTCTTTTGCAGGTTCGTGCTGTGGCACTCAGCACAGGTAGTATTCCAATTTTGCGCGATGCCGGTCCAGTGCGTTGGGTCGTCGGGGGCGAGTCTCACATCGACTGCGTCGGGGGGTGGCAAATAAAACCACTCTTCGCGCTCTGTATCCCACGACTCACGGAGCACCTGCACACGACCATCGGGGAACTCGACCATGTATTGCTGCAAAGGTTCCCAGCCGAACGTGTACTTAATTTGATAGTCGTGGTACTCGCCATCGGGGCCTTCGGTGTTGACCCAAAATTCATCGCCCTTGCGAAAGAACCGTGTGGTGACGCCGAGCCGCTCGAACACAAAGTCATCGAAATTGGCCCGCACCGATTCCGCCGTGGCCAGTTCCATCGCGTGGTCGTGGTGCGAATCCTCCCACGAGTGAACTTCGTTGGCGTGGCACTCGACACAACTGCTGCGGCCGACGAAGGTCGCCTGTTCGAGCGCTTCCGCTGGAGCGGCGACATACCAGTCGGCCGTCACCAGTCCAGCCGCGACAACCACGCAGAGCAGCGCACAGAGCCACCACCAGGCGTAGCCAGAGCGAGAGGGGCGAGGAAAATCGGGCATTATCGAATGAGCGTTCCGCTGAGCCAATCAGCCGAACGACGCGCTCGGCCCTTGGTAGATTCTACGCTAGCGGGGGGCAGAATTAACAGCCAATGTGGCATTTTCCCGCAGTGGTTGGCCGACACTGGCGAGGCCATCAGTTTTTGTAGCCAAATTGCTGCTAATTGGGCTACTAGGTTATGAAGTTTTCTAACGACGCCCTGAACCGGCGACATCTTGTCACCGGTTCACGTTGTTTCGTCGAAAGCCGGTAGTAGGACGCCGCTACGAAATATTCACACCCTCGCCGGAGCCTGTCAGTGGCACGCCAACCCAGGAAAAACCGTTAGGCCGCTCGGTCGGCGAAGGCGGCGATTTCGAGCCTCACGAGCCGGTCGATAACTTCGCGATAACCGCTGGCGCGTCGCATCGGATGTTTGCTGAGCAGCGTGTGGACCAGCGACGCCACTTGTTTGGGTAGTTGTGGTCTTAGCGAGCGGATGCAGGCCGCCTTGGCTGAGCGATGTTGGGCAACGAGTTGTGCGGCGTCGTCGCCTGCGAAAGGCCTCTGGGCGGTGAGCATTTCGTAAAGCGAGACGCCCAGGCTGTAGAGATCGCTCTGAGGGCTCGATGCATAGCTCGAAGTCACCAACTCGGGAGCGATGTAGGCGACACTTGCCGCGAGCCGGTGCGATCGCCAGTCGATTGCTTCGTCGAGCGTGTGGGCGAAACCCAGGTCGAGCAATGTCGTGTGTCCGGTCGGACCGACTAGCATGTTGGCCGGCTTGATGTCGCCGTGAACCATTTGGAGCGACGAGTGGAGCGCGGCGAGCCCTTCGGCCGCTTGTCTCGCTATCCACAGTGCCTCGGCGACGCCGAGCGGGCCACGCTCGTCGATCGCTTGCGCGACGGTCGCCCCTTCGAGCCTTGGCATCGCGAGGTAGAACGGCGGCCTCGCGACTTGTGACGACAACACAGGCACGATATTCGGATGCGAGACCCGCGAGCCGACGAGCGCTTCGCGACGCATAGTGTCAATCGCGGCAGCGTCGTTCCACCATTCGCGGCGAAGCACTTTCACCGCATAGGCGGCCGGTTGCGACACGGGGGCATCGGCCGGCCGAGCCTCGTAAACACGCGATAACGATGTCTCGGCCACTAACCTAACGAGTTGCCAAGGGCCGGTGCGGCCGACGATTTTGCTGCGCGAGTCAACCGCCGATGCGTCGGCATCGCGAGACGAAACTAGCATGAATAGCCTATTGGATCGAAGAGATAGCGGGACGGGCAGCGGGCTTGCCCTACTGAGGCATCGGCCAATTCGACGGCAAAACTTAGCGCCACCCCGATTCACGCGTCAATGGGCTTAAGCTAGAGAACCGAGCCAAAGCTTAACGGCACCAGTGCCGCTAGCGAAGCTAGCAAATCACCAGCAGAAGCGCCAGCGAATGCCGGTGGCGAATATTACAAACCAAGCAGCTTGGCGGTGACGAGCCAATACAACTGTCCTGTCGCTGGTTTGATTTCGCCATCGAACCACAGCGCAGCTACCGTCGCTTTGGCGAAGCGTAGATCACATCCACCATCAGTCAGCAACTGACCAGCCAGTCGTCCGACATCGGGTTTGTGGCCCACCCAACAGATGTCTTGGCCCACGTGCCGATTCGACCAATCGATAAGCTCCATCAGATCGCTGCCAGGCGCGAGCGTGGGCAGCTCAACGATGCGGGGATGAGGCTCGAGCGCGTCTGCAAGAATCTCGGCCGTCTGACGACAGCGGACATAGGGGCTCGTGGCGATGATGCCGGGGTCGATTCCCCGCTCGGCGAGTGTTTGCGCGACTCGCGCGAACCGCTCGACGCCGTTGCGAGTGAGTGGTCTCAGCGAATCGTCGGGCCACATGGGGTCACCGAATTCGCCCGCCCAAGCATGCCGCAGAATGTAGAGGAACATATCTTTAATCGCTTTTCGATTGAGGCTTGCCGCAAGCGTCACTGTCCGAAGCAATTGTTGGCCGCGACAGGCCAGCGGAGCGCTCCGCTGGCCTGTCGCGGCTGGTGTTCGAGGCTTATCGACACCGCCATAACGTGTGGTCGCTGATCCCCAGTTGCGTTTGCTTCGCAGCGATCTCCGTTCTAAACCGCTGAGCGTCGACCGGATAGCCTGCAGTGGGTCGGAGCCCTGGTGTTTGGCTGCACCAAAAGTTGTTGAATGCCCTCATGCACAATTCGCGCGAGTACTTGGCTGCCATCGAAGCAAGTGCCGTGGGCAATTGCGACTCGCCCTTGACGCGAAAGGTGGCTCTGTACTCTCGCTCGGCGTGCCTCCAGCGGTAAGCACTTTCGCTGCGACTCTCGAGTTCGGTCTCGATCCAATCGCACGCGAACGTGTGCTGCAGAATCGCAGTGTAACGGTTGCGGCCGCCATGCTTGTCGAATTGAAAAAGCACGGGCGTGGTGGCGAATTCACTCGGCGCAGTCAGCGAATTTAAGAGGTCGCTAAGCACTTCGCGCGCCAGTTCGAGACTGGCGGCCGAGAGGACAGCTCCTTTCGTGCCGAGCCGTTCGATGCCATCGTTGAGTTCGGTTGCTTCGATCAAACGGACTTGAAGCGCGAGTGGCCGAGCGGTCGCGTTCACCAAAAGCCTCTCGGCGTTTGCAATATCGGCGGCGGTCGCATCGACAGGCAATCTCGGATCGTAGTCCTTATACCAAGGTAGCTCTGCGTGTTCGCCACGCACGAGTCCGCGAAGCGTGAGACCAGCGATACGACCAGCCGCCAGGACGGCCAGCTCGAGCCGAGCGAGCGAACCCCCCGGCTTGTAGAGTGTCTTGGAATCGGCGATGGCCAGCCGGCCGTCGCGACCGTCGCGATTGACGGTTTGCTCGAGCAGCTTGTAAAGGTCGGTCGAGCCGCTTGGCACCCACCAAGCCGACGCGCCGATGGCGAGTGGGCCAAGATTCGGACCGTAGCCAGCTTCGTCGACTCCGATGATAATCATGGTTGTCGATTGTAAAGTACGTTGAGGCTACGCACAGCGGCGTTACGAGAATTTAGCCACCGCTCGCCAACAGCGTGGAAGCGTGACGATAAAGCGTCCACCGTCTGGCGACGGTGGCTACATTGAGTTCGGTGGAAACATCCGATGAGTGTTTACCTTTCGCAAGCCGAACTCCGCGACGCGGTACGTAGCGACCTGCCCGCGATCGTGGAAATCTATAACGCATCGATCGCCAGCCGCAGCGCGAACGCGGAGTTGCGCCCCGTGACCATCGCCCAGCGCGAACCATGGTTCGAGGCGCACACACCCGACAAGCATCCGTTGTGGGTAGCGATTGTCGATGACCAAGTCGTCGGCTGGATCGGCCTGTCGCCCTTCTTGCCTCGGGCGGCTTATCACATCACCGCCGAGTTGAGCGTCTATGTCGCGCCGGGCAAACAAGGACATGGGCTTGGCACTTGGATGCTCGAAAAGCTGTTGGCCGAGTGCCCGCGGCTCGGCATCGAAAACGTCGTGTCGTTGGTGTTCGCCCACAACTACGCCAGCTTGCGGATGAACGAAAAGGCGGGCTTCGAGCGTTGGGGCTATCTGCCTCAGGTGACCGAACTCGACACGGTTCGTCGCGACGTGGTCATTTTGGGGCGAAAAATCGTCACACAGTAGCTGGGCGTTGCCGATAATAGCGAGTTCAGGCAATCGCCCGTTATTGAGTGCCTTTGCCCGCACAATTACACTAGAACGCTTGCGAGGGCTTTCACCATCACATTAAGCCGATGGTGTTAGACATAGCGGGGTTGGTGGCTCGAGTTGCACCCAAGGGCTTTCGCCCTTGGCTCAGAATTGCTTACAAAACACTTCTCACAAAAGGACCGGCGGGTTTTGGACGACGTTGTCATCACTGGTGTGGGGATCGTCTGTCCGCTGGGAGTGGGCCGCGCGGCGGTTTGGGAGTCACTCGAGTCGGGTCGCGGCGGTATTCGCGTCATCGACGACTATCAGGCGGCTGGCTGGCCGGCACCTTTCGGCGGCGTGGTCGACCACTTTGATCCCAAAGAACATGTGCAGCCGCGCAAAAGTCTCAAGGTGATGGCCCGCGAAATTCAGTTTGCGTTTGCGGCTGCCGAAATGGCGGCTGCCGATGCCTTGCTTCCCGACGAACCGGCCGATCCCGATCGGATGGGAGTCGTGCTCGGTGCCGGGCTCATTTACTGTGACTTCGACGAGCTTGCGGGGCCTTACAAAGCGTGCACCACCGATGGTCAGTTCGATTTCAGCAAGTGGGGCGAGTGCGCGATTCGCGAATTCTTTCCGCTGTGGATGCTGAAGTATCTGCCCAACATGCCGGCCTGCCACGTCGGCATTCGACGCGATGCTCGTGGGCCGACCAACACCATCGCCAATGGCGATATCTCGAGCCTCACCGCCATCGGTGAAGCTGCCGATGTAATTCGCCGCGGCAGTGCCGACGTCATGTTCGCGGGTGGCGTCAGCTCGCGACTCGCCATCGGCGATTTACTGTGGCGTGGAACACAACGACTCGCGACCGAGTGCGACAACGCGGCGCAAAGTTGTCGACCCTTCGCCGCCAATCGCAATGGCATGGTGGTGGGCGAGGGGGCGGCCCTGTTCGTGCTCGAGAGCGAACGCCACGCGCTGCGCCGTGGCGCGCAGCCAATCGCGCGGGTCGGCCCCATTGTCTCGCGATTCGAGAATGTGATTGGCCGGTCCGACCCACCAATGAATGCGATCAAGGCCGCGCTTGCCGCAGCGCTCGAAGCAGCAGAAGTCGAGCCGAGTGAACTGTCACACATCAACGCCCACGGGCTCGGCACCCGTGCCGACGACGCGGCCGAAGCTATGGCCATCGCGTCGGTACTGGGCAAAGCGGCGCG
>JBGSWC010000030.1:0-2858 GCA_041752635.1 Pirellulales bacterium
AGCCATAACGCTGGGTCGCCCGCGGGCCGAAGTGGAGCGGCAGGTACTTGGCCCGCCACAGCCGGGCGATGAACGCAAACGCGTCTTTCATCGCGTCGTTCTGCTGCGTCTTGGTAAGACCCGCAGTGCCGCCGATTTCAATGTCCACGCCGAACATCAGCCGGGCACCCCCCATTCGATCGTGAACTCGACGAGCTGCCAGACGCCATCTTTCGACCAGCGGCTGCTGTCGTTAGTGGCGGGGCCTTCGGTGATCGAGAAACGGTTGATGTGGGGGCCGCCATTTTCTTCGAGCCAGGTGACAATCTCGTCCATCAGTGCGCCGATCGTGTTGTGCCAGTCGCGCTCGCGGGCGGCGGGGACCTCTTCCTGGGCGGCGAGCAGCCCTAGCCGATTGGCCACATAGCACGTCATTTCGCCGAACGGCTCGAATCGCGCGGAGCTTTGCCGCACTTTGCCGTAGCCGGTCGTGTAGACCTGGGCGAAGTGGCTCAGCTCTTCGAGCTCGGGGGTCTCGTAACTCTCGCCATTCACCGGTTCGTCGAGGCGATCGCCAAACACGTAGCGGGCGGCGGCGGTCGCGCTCGCGACTCTCACCAACGACTGGAACGCGGCCGAGTGGGCCACGGCTGTGGCAAACTTGTTCTCGGCCTGCGTCATGCAGTTGGTGGGAGTCGCTAATGCCATGCAGTTACACTCGCTCCGCCCGTTGGGCGCGAATCTGACGGGTGCGGGTCCGCTCGAGTCGCAGGTACTGCCGGGAGCCGCGGACGTTGATCTCGACGATCGTGAAGGGATCGTCGCCATGTTGGTGGACGATCACCGCTTGGTGGAATCGCACGGCCGGCGCGGCGACGAGCATCATGCTGAGCTGCTCGACGATGTCGTCTTCAGTGTGGCTGCCGAAACTGGTTTCACTCGCTTGCTGCTGGACGGCCCCCAGCACGGCCGTGAGCGTGTGCGAGTGGCCGGTCGGGTCGGTCCAAGTGATGGCTCCCCGCGTGCCGAGCACGTCCATCAGCAGCCCGGCGGCATCGCTCATCGCATCGTCGAAGTCGGACATGTCGCTACGCTCGGTGGAGGGATGAGGGTGGAGTGTGGAGAGACGTGTCGCTCCACACCCAGCACTCCACACTCAACTACTTGCCGATTGTCGGGACCGTCGGTCGGCCTTTCTTGGCGGCCGGCTTGACGTCTTCGACTTTCGTGTCGGCCGGTTTGGTCGCGTCGGTTTTGGTTTCGTCGGTATTGGTCTCGGGCTCTTTGGCCTCTGGTTCTTTGGTCTCTGGGGCGCTCGTTTCGTCGAGCTTCACGTCGACCGGCTGGGCTTCGGCGGCTTTTGGTGCTTCGCCTTTCGATGCCACCGGGGTGGGCGTGAACGATGGCACCGAAGTAGGGGCTGGCTCGGGTACCGGTGCGGTGGCAGCGGGAGTCGCGGCGGGAGGCGGAGTCACCACACCGAGCTTGTCGGAGGCGACGGCGTCCGCAACCGGCACCCCTGCGGGCGGAGTGGCGGCGATCGCTTCCTGGCTCGCCTGTTGATCTTCGGGGGGGACCTCGCCGATCCACGAACCTCGGAAATAGTCGGCCAGCAGAAACATTGGCAGGTCGCAATCGATGTAGCCGAGTTTCGCACCCGCCTCGTAACGTTTGCCTTCGTGCTCGAACGGCCGCTTGGCAATGAGTTGAATTTTCATGATTCGCTCCGCGAAAGTGGGAAAGAGTGTTGGGCTACGGCTCCCCTCTCCCGCCTGAGTTGAACTCATAAGGGGGAGTGGGGCCGGGGGTGAGGGGAGTGACGACTTAGGTGGTGATGTTCGACAGCAAGTAGCCGGCTTCGACGTACTGCAATTTGAGGCCACGATCGCACCGCGCCCGCAGTGTGCTGCCGCGACGTTTTTCTTCGCGATACTCTTCGACCAAAATGGCGAGTTGCTCGCCATCGACACCCCCCTCTTCGCCCCACACAACGGTGCGGCCCAGACCGGGCGATGCCGGATTGGTGGTATCTTCGGGCACGTGGCAGAGCAGCGCGTACTCGTTGCTCCAGATCCGCGACACCGCCCGCGCGAGTGCCGGGTTGGCCGTGTTGGTGATGCCGCCGGCAACAATCACATGATCGATGTCGAGCGAAATGGCCAGCATCTCGGCCGTGATGGCGCCGAGCCGCGCGTCTTGAAAGTCTTGCTGCTTGAGGCGATCGATGATCTGGGCACAACTCATCAGATTGCGGGCCACAAACGAATTGATCACCAGTGCGTTCGGCTCCAGACCGCTCGACAGGGCGATCGCTTCGCGATTGGTCTCGATGTCGTCGATCGGGGTGGCGTTGGCGTGATCGTCCCATTCGTTGCTGACGCCCGCCGTGCGACCGGCAAAGGTGGTCGCGTTGAACAGCAGATCGGCCACCGCGATTTCGTACTGACGGAGCACGATATCGATGATCCGTTCGGTCTCCCAGTACTCGGCATCGATGATGTCGCCATACTTCTTGACCGTGCGATCGTCGAGCGTCGCTTCGTGGCCATGCTCTTCGGTCGTGTAGTTGTCTTGTTCCCATTCGCCTTCGGAGCGAGGATACTCGCCGCCGGGAGCCCGTTTTGTATCGCGAGTTTGCAACAGGTGTTCGAGCTTGATGCGGGGGTACGAACCCTCGGGTTTCTCGCGCACGACAATCGGCAGCACCTGGTTGCCGATGTACTTCTTTTGGTTCATCTTCAGATCGAACTCGACCTGGGTCATGCCCAGATCGAGCCGATTAACTGCCGTGGTTGGTTGCATGGGATTCTCCTCCGTGAGTCAGTTGTTGTGAGGGGCGCGATTAGCCTTCGCTGCTGTGAGGTAAGACTTCGACCAAC
>JBGSWC010000031.1:0-3967 GCA_041752635.1 Pirellulales bacterium
TGGTAGAGTTCGTCGCTATGGACTTTCGCGTGCAACTCGACGCGTTCAGCGGGCCGCTCGACCTGCTGCTCTACCTCGTACGAAAGCACGAAGTCGATGTCGTTGAAATTCCCGTTGCGATTGTCACCGAACAGTATCTGCATTACGTCGACATTCTCGAGCAGATCGACGTCGATACCGTCGCCGACTTTCTTGACCTTGCCAGCATGTTGATCGAAATCAAGTCGAAGCAACTCTTGCCACGTCCCGAAGAGATCGACGAACCCGAGGTCGAAGACCCCCGCGAAGAACTCGTGGTGAGGCTGCTCGAATTCAAAAAATATCGCGACGCCGCCTTCTTGCTCGAACGACGTGGCCGCGATTGGCAAGAGCGCTACACTCGCCGCGATCCGAGCGGCAGTGGCGATCAGAGCGATCAGCATCGCCCTATCGAAGGGGTCGAGCTGTGGGACTTGGTGAGTGCCTTTGGCCGGGTGATTCGCCACAAACTGGCGGCTCCCGAAGTGAGCACGATTCGCTACGACGACACACCCATTCATGTATTCATGCAACGCGTTGCGGAGCAGATCACCGCACAGGGCCGGGTCGCTTTCTTCGAGTTGTTTCCCGACGCCGTTCACAAATCGACGCTCGTCGGCATGTTTCTCGCGGTACTCGAGCTCGTCCGCCACCGCCACGCACTGGCCGAACAGACCGACCGTTTCGGCGAAATCTGGCTCACCGTCGGAAGTGAGCCGTTTGTCGCAGAGGCTACTGTCATGAGTATCGAGCAATGAATGAGGTGTTCTGGCTAGGGCGGTAGCGAACACTTGCGTTCCACATTCGTTTCGCCACCCTCAACTAGTTGATGTGCAACGTCGACCGCTGCACCTCGCCATCAATCACTTCTAGTTTCCGCCAACTGCTATTGTCGTTCATTGTGATCCAGCGGCGCTCTTCGGCTCGGTAGAACCAGTCTTTGTCTTGCTGAAAAAAGACTTGTACGCCGGGTGCTTCGTGGATGTTGAGAATCTCGTTGCTGTGAGCGCGAATCTCGTCGTAATCGGTCGTCGCCTTTTGACCCATCTCGCTGTACAGCTCGTTCAGCTCCAGCAGTTTGCGATTCACTTCGGGTGCCATTTCGGTGACCTTTAGCCCAATCTCGCGCGCTTCGTCGAGCAAAATCGGATAGCTGTGGCTGGGGTATTTGCTGTTGAGAGTGTGCGCGATGCGCTGCACTTCGCTACGGTCCTCGATGTGATAGCTCAGCAGTTCTTCGCACAGCATGATCGACAGCGACTCGGCACGATCGACCGCACCGATCACCAGTGGGTGGACGTGAGGGAAGAGCGCGTGATAGGGGTTCATGTCTGACGACTGTTCGCCAGAGCGCCACAGCCGCACGACGCGGCTTAACTCGTCGAGACTCACGCTCACTCGGTTGTTATCGCGATCGATGGGCGAGAGATCGTGCGTAAGCGACGTATCGACCGCTGTCAAAAACGCTAGCGGGCCCATTTGAATTTCGTTCGCCCCCAGGGCCATCATCGTCGCCGCCGAGGCGGCTTCGAGCGGCACCAGCGCCGTCACCTTCTTGGCGTAGCTCCGCAGCAAGTTCAAGAACCGCAGCGACGATTGCCCGTTGCCGCCATCCGACTTGATGAACAAGAAGATGTCGTCGGCATGGTCGACCTTCTGCAACAACTCCCACAGTGCGACGACGTCGTTGTGACAAACCGAGCCGCGAACGTTGTTCCAATACGAGATTACCGGCCCGCCAACGAGCTCGGCCAATTCGCGCAGCAGTTGTTGCGTCGTATCAAATAGCACCGGCGGTTGCTTGGCCGGGGGTGTGTCGCTAGGCATTGTTTCGGGCACTGGTTCCATGCCGTTCTCCTGGTCAGGCTGGCTCTTGGCGAGCCCCCAGTCTTTAAGTCCCATACTCGGCCTCGTCCTCAATGGCAACTTGTCGGAGTCGTTGTGAAATATCGGGAATCGCCGCGACGACCCGGCTCCAATTTGGCAGCGCCGATTGAATTGAGTCGTCGTCGAAGGCCCGTTCACCAGCAGCCGTAATCTGGCGGGCGAAGCCCTCGACCGCCTGTTCTTCGCCGTGGCGGTCGTATTCGAGGCTGTTCATCAACGCATCGGCGTGATATTGCCGCACGGCATCCTGGGCCAGTCTCACGTAGCTCGTCCGCAATGTCAGCAAGTGGCCTCGGTTGATGACAACACCTTGGCTCGACAAGGTTCGCAAAATAGTGATCAAAATGTCGCCCGCCATTTTCATGAGGCCAGCGCCGGGGTCATCGAGCGAAAGTGGTTGGTGCTTGTGTTCGTAGGCCCGGCCCAGGTCGACCTGACAAACTCGCTTGGGAGCCGTGTTGCGGAACACCTCGGCCAGCATGCCCACTTCAAGCCCCCAATCACACGGCACGCGGTTGCTTCGTGCGAGCGTCGACGCGACCGCAAACTCGCCCGCCAGCGGATAGCGAAAGCTCCTGAGGAAGACGAGGAACTTGTCGTTGCCCAACACACTAATCATCGCCCTCAGCAACGGCGTCATCAACAGCCGCACCACCCGGCCATGCATGCGATCGGTACAGCGCGCGTAATAGGCCTTGCAAAAATCGAAATCGAGGCTCGGATGAGCCATCGGAAAACAGAGCTTCACCAGCATGTCGTTGTCGTAGTCGACAATGTCGCAATCTTGCAGCACAAACGCTTTGAGCATCGGATCAGCGAGCAGATAGCCAAATGCCGTCCAAACGGCCCGCCCCTTACCTGGCTGCGACAGATCGAAACCCGATTCGGTGAGCGTCTTGAATACCTCGCTGCCACGCGGCCCGTCGGTCCAGAGAATCCGCCCCCATGGCGCGAGCTGCTTGGTAATCGCGTAACAGTCGCGATAATCATCGACCCCGTCGGCACGATTAAGTAGCACCACAGCGGTGTGAATGAACCGCGCCCGCGACAGTTTGCTGACAATATCGGCAAACGGGGCGGCCCGCATGTCAGAGCCCGTTACCGGCAGCACCAGCCCAATCGGGTAATCGGCCGTCGCGGCCGTGAGTTGCTGCTCGACATTGGCCGGATGCACCGTGCCAAGCTCGTGGAGCGTGGTAATCGGACCATATTGAGCAAAGTCAGGCACTCGTGTTAGGGCTCTGAGGGACGGGAAGCGGAAATTACTAGTATAGAGCAGGGGGCGGGGAGCGGGGAGCAGGGAGTGTTCTCAATCACGATATCTGTGAGCTGTGCGCGTTGCGTGACCGCTGCGATCGTTGATAGCTTACCCCGGTATCCTTACACCCGCCGAATATCAGACGTCACGCGTCGTATCGAAGCGGAACTCGCTAAGAACTTCGGCCGGTGAATTAAGTCGCGCGGCGAACAATTCGATCGAGGTGCAAAAGTCGGCGAGTTTTGCACCATCACGATTCAGCAAACCTCTTGATCCACAGTGCCAAACACAACGACGCGGTGCAAAATTCGCGGAATTTACGTTCATTGATGTCACTTTCGAGTGCTCAAAAATCGATTCGCTATGGTTTCGGTTGCGGGGAGAGCCAACGCCGTCGCGGCAGCGAGGCACCTTGCATCACACAATCTAACATGCCGCGCGATGAGTTTCGACAACTGTTTTTGGCCACCTTTTCTTGCCGGCGAGAGGGCAGACGCATAACGCGCCTGAGTTGTCTCATAGACAGGTCGTGCCCCTGGTAACGTCGATGAACGAGTAGCCCTGCTTGCTATTCGGCCGTCTACGAACCTCATCCGAATACGTCGTAGACACGATCACAAAAAGCGAACACCCGCTCCGGGTTGAAACCCGGAGCGGGTGTCTGAGTATTTATTCGTTCGCCATTTCGATGCCAATGGCTTGCGCAATGCGACGCCAACGGCCATCAACTACTTGCGGCGGACGCACAGGCAAATGCCTGCTGCGGCGAGCCCTGCCAGTACGATAGAAGTTGGCTCGGGGACC
>JBGSWC010000032.1:0-4352 GCA_041752635.1 Pirellulales bacterium
TCGAGCGAGATCGACTGGTCGGAGCCGCCTTGTGCGTAGTAAGTGGTCATCGGTCGAGTCGAAAAGGGGTGGGGTCGAAAGGAGGTGGCTCGCTATTCAGCATACTCCGAATGAGCGCCGCCGTTGGAGGTGCGAACTGGAGCCCCGCGCGAAAATGCCCCGTCGCGGCAAACAAGTTCGCCACGCCAGGAACCGGGCCGATGTAAGGTGCCCCATCGTGCGAAGCAGGTCGCAGCCCGCCCCACTCGGCGACTCGTTTGGCGCTGGCCAAGCCCGGGGTGAGCGCGCTGGCGACCTGGTGAAATCGTTCGACGGTGGCTGCCTCGGTGCTTTTGTCGAAGCCGACGTCGTCGACCGTCGATCCGACGAGCGTATGGCCATCCGTGCGGGGCACAAAGTAGACTCCGTGTTCGGCGGCGCTGGCTGACGTATGGAAATGGACGAGCCCTCGTAGCGAGGGGGCTTTTTCTTTGAGCAGGAGCATCTGGCCGCGAATTGGTATGGTCATTACCTCGGGCACTGTTGGGCCGAACAACCGACTCGACCACGCTCCGGTCGCAACGCAGACGGTACCCGCGACGATTGGTCCCTGGTCGGTTTCGACTCCGAGACATTGGCCTTCGCGAATACGCAACCCAACCACCTCGCGGTCGGCGATGATGGTGCCGCCAAGTCGACTGACGACTGTTTGAAGAGCTCGCAACAGACGTGGGTTACGGACCTGAGCCTCTGCCGCGATGTGCCAAGCCGAGAACTCTGATTGTTGAGGCGAGAGCACGACATTTGGTTCGACCGAGCCAGCGCTGCCTGGCGGCAAGCGTTCGACGGCAATGCCCTGCGATTGCCAGCGGGCGAGGCGAGCGGCGATAGCCGGCGTGGTCTCGGCATCGACGAACAGCGTGTTGCCACACACCTCGTATTCGATATCGATGCCCGTGGCATTCCACAGTTCGGCTGCCATTTGGGGGAACCGCTGTCGGCTTATCCGAGCCATTTCGTCGGCCCACGGTTCGTCGGAAAACCACGATCCGGGAGGCAATATGCCGGCTCCCGACCAAGAGGCTTCGCGGCCGAGTTGTTGCCGGTCGATGATACAAACCCGGCGGCCGCTTTTGAGCAGTTCGTAGGCGATGGAAAGCCCAATGATGCCACCGCCAACGATCAGACTATCGGGCAGATAGTCGGGCAAATCAACATGTTTCGGCATCGATTCCAAGTTCAACAAGCGAATTTCGCAAGCTCAGTAATGGTGTTTCGAGGGTGAACGATTCGTTGAGGTTGCGATGGAGGCGAACGAGATCGTCGTATTCATCAACATCGTACCACGGCGCGAGCGTGTCGAAATCGGTCCCCGGCTTCCAGCCAAGGTCGGCAAGCGTCGCGAGCGTGGTATCGAATAACGAGGGGGCGCCGAACGGCATGTCGTTGAACACCGGGGGCACCTCACCACGCGCGCCTATTAAGTAGTATCCCCCGTCGGTCGACGGACCCAACACCAATCGGACATGTCGCAGTCGATGGAACGCCTGTTCGACTAACGCGAGTGGCAAGTCGGGACTGTCGCTGCCCAATAACACCACCCCTTCGGGTGCGCTCGCGATGTGAGTCGCGAAGAAGTGGTGCATCCGGGTGCCAAGGTTGCCTTCGCATTGAGGCTCGATCTGCCATTGTGGCACCATCTTGAGCTTGAACTCGACAAGCATTTCGCGAGGGGTGACTGCCAAAATGTGCAACGCGCCGAGGTTGCTCAATCGCGCGACGGTTGTTGTTAGTGCTGCGAGATGAAATCGCGCCGCGCGTTCATGGCCGATGGTCGTCGCAAGTCGTGTTTTCACTTTGCCGGGAGTCCAATGCTTTGCGAATACACCAACAACACGTTGCGCTGAAGCGTGCTTGTGCATTTCAAAACTAGTTTGCGATGTGTGGTTCATCGGATTGCTCTGAATCAAGAAACGTGTGTCATTCGGACTCGCCTGATAGCTCTTGTGGGGGGTGTATTTTAACCCCCCTGTAGACGGGTCGATGCCTTAAACGACCGGACGGACTTCCGGGATGTCCAGGTTGTAAGTTGCGTCGAGTCAACAGTTTGGGGAATCTGTTTGCCACCCGCTCCGGACCTAGCCTACGATGAAATTGCCTAAGCCGACCGTCCCCGACGGGACTCGGCGCTGGTGGTGAGCGAGGTGTGGGAGTTTGTCGGTAGTTGTCTTGAATGGTCGGTTGAAGGTGTTGGATCTTTGATTGTTGCAACTTGTTGATTCTTTGGAAAACGGTGAATTCGATGCGTCGCGAGAATACTCCAAAACAGCAAACACGACACACACGCCGTACAAACTCGGTCGTGCGCGAACGGAACACCCGCCGCCAGCGGCCGCAGTCGCGCCGCGCGCTCAATGGTCAGAGCAATGCCAAAGAACCGTTTTCGCCACCAGAGGTTTGGTACGAGCCGGCGGTGAAGTCGAACGGTTATCGCGTGGTCACCAAGTCGCCGGGTGAAGGCTACCGCCATGTCGTGACGCCCGAAGAAGTGCGTGATCGACTGGGCGAATTGCCGACACACTTTTTGAAAGATCTCGAAATCGTGCAGCTTAGCGGCATGACGCGAAAGAAGCAGAGCTTTCCGTGCTATGGGATGCAGTGGGGTACCACGCTTTATCTCTATCCACTCGAAGAGTCGCTGACCGAGTATTTCTATGGTCCACCGCCGACCGCATTTTTCAACGAAGCCAAAATGTATGGCGGTATATGGCACGAAGGGAGTGGTGGGGAATGGACGCTGGAGTGGACCGGCGAGTCGATCCGCGATTTTTATCTCAATAATATTTTGATTCATGAGTTGGGCCATTTGCTCGACGAGCGAAACTCGAATTACATCGATCGCGAACGCTATGCCGAGTGGTTCGCGACCGAGTTTGGCTACCGTTGGACCGGCGGTATAGATCGTCGCCGCCCCGACCGCCGCATCGTTCGTCGACATCATAGTGGGTAACTCCGACTTCGCTCCCTTCTTAGGAGAGACGCTGGATGTGGGTTTGTGGCACCGGAAATTTGCCAAGCCTCTCGGTTTCTCGCTAAGATGAAAAGCTCGAACGATTTGGAACGGAGCTGTGTCGCAAAATGACTAAACTGGCTAAATCCGCGCTCGCGGCCGATGCGAGGCACTTTGGTGGCTGTTTGGCGACTGTGATCGTCGCCCTAGTGGTACTCGGAGCCGACTACGCCGAGCAAAAATCGCTGATCTCGAAAGCGGGCCGCGATCTCCGCACAGCCGAGCGGCTAGCACGCTCGGGGCGTAACGACGACGCGGCAAAGTCGTTTGTCGATGCACAAAAAGCGCTCAAGGCCGCCAGCTCCGGACTCGACAAGAAGCTTGAGCGTTTTTACGAACGGGCCGCCGAGAATCTGGCCACAGCACATAAGTCACTATCAGCACAAGGCGTTGCACTCCCTGAGCTAGGGTCGACCACGGCAACGATGGGCGGTCCCAATGACGTGGGTCCCAATGGCATCGCTAGTGCCGAGGGGGGGGACGCTGGCGATCAAGTGAGCTTTACGAAACAGATTGCGCCAGTACTGGTTGGTTTCTGCGGCAAGTGCCACATCGATGGCCGTCGTGGTCAGTTCAGCATGAAAACGTACAACGATTTGATGCGCGGTGCCGGCTCGGGCGCGGTGATTGAAGTTGGCTCGGGCTTCGAGAGTACCCTGGTCGAGGTGATTGCCGGCAACTCGATGCCCCCTTCGGGAGATACGCTTTCGCCCCAACAGACGGCGCTATTGGTAAAGTGGATCAACCAAGGGGCCAAATTCGACGGCGACGATCCGAATAAGTCGCTTCGCGAGATCGAGCTCGGCGATGGCACTCCGCGAACCCCGCCACCGGTGCCGGTGCCAAATCCCGCCGTTCCCAAGGTCACAATGCCGACCGGCAACGAGACGGTGAGCTTCGCTCTCGAAGTCGCGCCGATTTTGATGGACCAATGCCTTTCGTGCCACAATGCCGGACAAGTTCGCGCTGGGCTAAACGTCACGACGTTCACCGACCTGCTGCAAGGGGGCGACAGCGGGGCGGTAGTGTCGCCAAAAAATGCCGAGCGTAGTTTGTTGGTGCAGAAGATTCGTGGCACTGCTCCCGAGGGTGCGCGTATGCCACTTAACAAAACGCCACTTTCGGACGACCAGATCGCCACCATTGTCACTTGGATCAACGAAGGGGCGGCGTTCGATGGTACGGATGCAAGTGTGCCAATCGCGCGAGTCAATGCAGTCGCCCGCGCGGCGCGCGCGACCCCCGGACAGTTGGCCGACATGCGCCGCGAAGCTGCCGAGCGGAATTGGCAGTTGGCGCTGCC
>JBGSWC010000033.1:0-8255 GCA_041752635.1 Pirellulales bacterium
CGAGCATCAACGGGCAGAACAACGACCGCCCGGTAAACGTCGCCGGTCAGTTTGCTGGGTTCCTCGCTCCACAATTCCAGCAGGACTTGGGTGCTTTTAATACGAGCATCACAAAGACGGCCGCGACCGGTGCTCAGTGGGGTGTTCGCAACATCACCGACTACGACCAAAACAATAATGCTAACCGGGCGGCACCGAGTGACTGGGAAACCAGCTTTGAGACATTCTTCTCGCAACCGTTGCTGCAAGGTCGCGGTGCGCAGTACAACCGCATCGCCGGTCCTTATTCCTTCGATCAATACGCTTCGAATCAGCAGAACAGTTTCGACGGTGTGATGATCGCCCGTCTTCGGACCGACCTGACACTCGCCGACTTCGAGGGGGGTGTTCGCAACTTGATGCGAGATGTCGAACAATCTTATTGGGAGCTTTACTTCGCCTATCGCGACCTCGAAGCACGCAAGTATGGCCGCGACAGCGCGCTCGAAACTTGGAAGAAGGTGAACGAATTAAGGCGCGTCGGGCAGCGGGGCGGCGAAGCCGACCGCGAAGCTCAGGCTCGTTCACAGTATTACCAGTTCCGCTCGGAAGTCGAACAAGGGTTGACTCAGCTCTATCGTGCTGAGAATCGGCTTCGCTACATCATGGGCCTTTCGGTCAGCGACGGACGACTGATTCGACCGATCGATGAACCGACGACAGCTCCCCTCGATTTCGATTGGTCGACGATCCACAGCGAAGCCATCGTCCGCCGCGTCGAAGTCCGCAAACAGAAGTGGCAAGTCAAGCGCCGCGAACTCGAACTGGTCGGTGCTCGCAACCACCTGTTGCCGCGACTCGATGCGATCGGTACCTACCGCTGGTTCGGTGCAGGTGACGAGTTGATCGACAACACCGGGGTTCGCCCGTTCGGCGAGGGATCGAGTGCCTTCGAGACACTCACCAACGGCGACTACCAAGAATGGTCGCTCGGCTTGCAGCTCTCGGTGCCGATTGGATTTCGCCGTCAGATGGATACCGTCCGCCATGTGCAACTGCTGCTCGCTCGCGAGCGAGCGATCTTGCAAGACCTTGAACTCGAAGTGTCGCACCAATTGGGCGACTCCGTTCGCGACCTCGCTGGCAACTACGTCGTAGCCGAAACGAATTTCAACCGCCGCGTGGCTGCCGAGCGAGAAGTGGCGGCCGTCGAGGCGTCGTATTCGCTGGGGTTAATCACGCTCGATCAGTTGCTTGACGCCCAACGCCGGCGGGCCGATGCGGAAACCGCCTACTATCGCTCGCTGATTGATTACAACTTGTCGATCGTCGAGGTCCACTTCCGCAAGGGAACGCTGCTCGACTACGATGGCGTGTTCCTCGCCGAAGGCCCTTGGCCCGGCAAGGCGTATTTCGATGCCTTGCGGTCGGCTCGTAAACGCGACGCCAGCATGTATCTCGACTACGGTTACACGCGCCCCGGAGTCATTAGCCGCGGACCTCATTCACAGTCGAGCAGTGGGGTGTTTGGAGTTCCCTCGGGCGAGTTCTTTGAAACCGAATTGGAACCGACTCCAGCGGGTCCCGAAGTCATCACACCTGGCATGACCGATGGCGCGTCACACTTGCCATCACAGCCTACTCAGGCTGTGATCCAAGTCGGTTACGACATGGCAACTCCATCGCAACCGGCTCTAGCACCGGCGGCGCGCCAAAACGCCACTCAACCGACGCAGACCGTCAGCCCTGCTTCGTACGAACAACCGGTACAGCGACAAGCCTCCGATACGCGGGCTGATTGGGTATTGCAGCGTCCGTAGTGTCATTGAAGCGGGACGCAGAGAACTCGCGGGGTTCGTTCGCGAACCCGATCACGATAACATGATGGCTGGTCAGCTCACTCGGCATTCAGCCCACCATGTTTCTTTCTCTCGATGGCATCGACGGCGTCGGCAAATCGACGCAACTAAGGCTGCTCGTTGATTGGCTCGAAAGCCTGGGCCATCGGGTCGTGACCTGTCGCGATCCGGGGAGCACTCCGCTGGGCGAACGGCTCCGTGAGCTGTTGCTGACTCACGACGACACGTTGCCAATCGATCCACGTGCCGAAATGTTGATGTACATGGCCGCTCGGGCGCAACTCGTCGAACAAGTCATCCGCCCCGCCCTCGGGCGCGGCGATGTCGTGGTCAGCGATCGCTATCTGCTCGCGAACGTCGTTTATCAGGCCTACGCCGGCGGGCTTAAGGTCGACGACGTGCGAACAGTCGGCAAAGTAACCATTGCCGGCGTTGTGCCCGATCGCGTCTATCTGCTTGACCTATCGGTCGAATTAGCGAACCAGCGACTCGGCAGAAGCCGCGACCGAATGGAGTCGCGTGGCGACGCCTATCGGCAGAAGCTTCGCGAGGGTTTTCTCGCCGAAGCGCAGCTCGATGCCAAGGGAATTTGCGTGATCGACGCGGGACAATCGGTCGAGGCGATTCACGCGCAGATCCGCGACGATGTTAAGCGCAAATGGCAAGCAACGCTTGAGTGACGTCGATCTTGCACCGTAATACAACGCGAAGTTGCTACGCGACGCGATAAAACAACGGAACTCCGTACGATGCCCGAGAGAAAGCGCGGTGGCTGTCGGCTGAAAGCAAAATGCTGGCCGCTTACCTGCTAATCATCTTCGCGCAATTTCGCCAATGCCGCATAGTCCTCTAGCGTACTCGTGTCCCCCACCGTCTCGCGGCCGGCGGCAATATCGCGGAGAAGCCTTCGCATGATTTTGCCACTGCGGGTTTTCGGCAGCGTGGCCGTGAAGCGGATGTCGTCGGGCTCGGCCAGCGCGCCGATTTCTTTGCGAACGTGCTGCCGGAGTTCTTTACGCAGCTCTTCGCTGGGCGTGGCATTTTTGAGCGTCACGAACGCAGCGACAGCCTCGCCCTTCAACTCATGTGGCCGACCCACGGCTGCCGCCTCGGCCACTGCCGGGTGGCTCACCAGGGCGCTCTCGATCTCGATCGTACTGAGCCGGTGGCCCGACACGTTCAGTACGTCGTCGATGCGACCCATGATCCAGTAATAGCCATCACTGTCGCGACGGGCATTGTCGCCGGCCAGATACTTGCCCGGCACTTTGCTCCAGTAAACTTCCTTAAAGCGCTCTTCGTCGCCCCAAATGCCGCGGAGCATGCCGGGCCAAGGATGTGTTATCACCAGCCAACCTCCCTGTCCGGCGTCAACCGGTTCGCCCGCTTCGTCGACGATTTGTGGCAGAATTCCGGGGAGTGGTTTGGTGCAACTCCCCGGCTTGGTGGCTATCGCGCCGGGAAGCGGACTCATCGCGATGCCCCCCGTTTCGGTCTGCCACCACGTATCGACGATGGGGCAATGCTCGCCGCCAATCACGCGGTGATACCACATCCAGGCCTCGGGATTGATCCCTTCGCCAACGGTCCCCAAGATCCGCAAGCTCGAAAGATCTCGCTTGGTGACGAAGTCATCACCCCATTTAATGAACGCCCGAATCGCTGTCGGCGCCGTGTAGAAGAGCGTCACTTTATATTTCTCGATCAGCTCCCAAAAACGCCCCTCGTCGGGAAAGTTCGGCGCCCCTTCGTACATCAGCACCGTTGCTCCGGCACTCAGCGGACCATACACGACATAGCTATGGCCGGTGATCCAACCACAATCGGCAGTACACCAATAGATGTCGCCTTCGCGATGGTCGAAAACCCACTCGAACGTTTTCTTCGCGTACAAGTTGTAACCGGCTGTGGTGTGCAGAATGCCTTTGGGTTTTCCCGTCGAACCGCTGGTGTAGAGAATGAACAGCGGAGCCTCGCTATCGAGCGGCGTTGCCGGGCAATCGTCGCTGGCGTCACGCATCAGGTCGTGCCACCAATGGTCGCGGCCTGTGGTCCAATCGATCGCCTCGTTCACCCGATCGACGACTATGCAATGTTCGACTGTGGGACTCTTCTTGAGCGCTTCGTCAACCGTTTGCTTGAGTGGCAGGACCCTACCTCGCCGCCAACCGGCATCGGCCGTGATCATGAGTTTCGCGCCGGCGTCGTTATTCCGATCGGCAATCGCTTCGGCACTGAAGCCGGCGAAGATCACCGAGTGAACCGCGCCGATCCGCGCGCACGCGAGCATCGCGACGGCAAGTTCCGGAACCATCGGCATGTAGATGCTCACTCGGTCGCCCGCTTCGATGCCCAGCTTCTTCAGCACGTTCGCAAACTTGCAGATTTCGCGATGAAGCTCGCTGTAGGTCAATTGACGAGTATCGCCCGGCTCGCCTTCCCAGAGGATGGCGACTCGATCACCTTCGCCGGCAGCGATATGGGCGTCGAGGCAGTTGTAGCTGACGTTTGTCTTGCCCCCGACAAACCACTCGGCCTGGGGTTCGTTCCAGCGGAGCGTTTCGGTGAACGGCGTAAACCAATGCAATTCGTCGCGAGCCAATTCCTCCCAAAACTTCACCGGGTCGGTGGCCGCGCGGTCGTAAAGCTGCTGGTACTCGGCTTCGCTCTTGATGCGAGCTTGTTCGGCGAACGCCTTCGGCGGCGGAAACCGCCGCGACTCGTGCATGACCGTATCGATTTGCCCCGTCTGCGCTCGCCCGTCAGCCATACCAGTTTGCTCCCAGGAATGAAAAGTCGTTAACAAGTCGCCTTGATTTTCGCGGTTCGCGCGGCGGGTGTCAAATCGGCGGATCGCTTCTGCTAAAATCGACGCCAACTCGATCAATAGCTGAACAGTCGTCCCATGCTGCTCTTCAAAAAGAAATTTCTGCCAGCGATCCGCACAGGCGAAAAGACCCAGACCATCCGCCTATGGAAGCACCGCCACATGCGCGCCGGGCAGCGGAGCTACATCCCCGGCGTCGGAGCTGTCGAAATTCTCTCGGTTGACGAAGTCGCCCTGGCGGACCTCACCGACGACGACGCCGTGCCCGATGGCTTCGAGACGGCCGATGCCCTGCGGGCGGAACTGAACGCGATTTATGGCGAGAAACTCGCGATGGGGTACAAGACTTTTCGTGTTTGTTTTCGCATGGGGGCGCCGGAATGAAATTCTTGGTCAAGACAATTCGCTGTAACGACGAATCGAACGATTTTCGATATCTGGTCAGATTGGGCATACGCGGAGGCGAATTCTTACCTTACGAAGTTTCCCAAGTCTTCGAAATCAATGCCGAGACAATCGGAATTCGGGGCAAGGCTCACTTCGGCAATCCAAGCGAGCGTTGCGACGCGAATTTCTGGACCGCCGATGTCACCTTTATTGGGCGTGATGGAGACAACTTAGAGCAATTCTTGTGTCGTCTCGTCGAACGACTCGAGCCCCACGCAACTTATCTACGTTTACTTAGTCAACGCGGGGTCGAGATGGAGTGTTTTGTGGCAATCTTTATCGAGGGGCGCTGTGACAACACAATCTCGCATGAGCTAAACGGAGCACTTGCCGAATTGAATATCGACTTGCGGCTTGATGTTCACGGGTCGTGAATTAGCCCCCCTTCCTCGGAGAGAGGGGTTGGGGGTGGGATCACGCCCGCAGTTCTCCACCAAGTTGTTTTGCCAATCCATCCACAATCCGCTTCGTCACCTCGTCGGCTTGGTCGCTGGTGAGGTTTTCGGTTTTGGGGCGCAACACAAAGCTGAATAGCAGGCTCTTCTTACCGGCGCCCAGCCGCTCGGCGTCGCGGTATTCTTCGCCGAAGGTGAGTGACTCAAGCAAGTCACCCGCCCCGTCGCGGGCAATCGATTCGACTTGCGACCAGCGGACCTTCTCGCCAACCACCACGTTCAAGTCTCGCGACATCGGTTGCAAATTCGAAAGCGGTGTGGCTGTCGGGATGAGCTTCGCGCCGGCAACTAATGGGCCAAGGTCGATCTCGGTAATCGTCGTCTTGTCACGCAACTCAAACTCTTTGAGCCCCTGGGGGCTTAGCTGGCCCAGCACTCCTAAGCGAGTTTCACCCAAGTACAACTCGGCGCTGCGAGCGGAATCGAGCAGCGGTAAATCACACGGCTTAGCCGCTAGCGGCGTTCCTGGCATCAGCACGTCGACGATTGTTTCAATCACTCCCTTCAGATCAAAAAAGTCGCCACCACTTGTGATGGCCAGCACACGCTTTTCCTCGGGCAGTCCATCGGTCTGCGGGAGGTAGACGTTCGCAATCTCGAACAGTTCAATCCGCGTGTTCGACGCCGTCTCGTTCGCGCGGCGGCAAGCAAGCAAACTAGGCACCAAGCTCTGTCGCAGGCAAGTCGCCCGGCGCAACACAGGCATGCTAGTCGCCAGCGGATTAGCCGAACTCCAAGGCCTGAAGCACTCGACCCATTCTGGTTCGACCGCACTAAGCGTAAGCGCCTCGTCGTACCCGGCGGCGGCCACCATGCGGCGCACCCGGCCCACCACTTCGTCTTCGCGGGTGCGGTGCGAAGGAACCATTCGCACGCCCACGTCTTCGGGAATCTGATCGTAACCATGAATACGGGCGACCTCTTCAATGAGATCGGCCTCGCGGGTCAGGTCGGCCCGCCAGGTGGGTGGAATCACTTTCACGCAGTGGTCGCAGGTGTGCGTTTCGGTGCAGCCCAGCTTAGTGAGAATCCGCCGCACCTCGTTTTGAGGCACGTCGATGCCGAGGATTCGTTTAATTTGCGGCCAGCGTAGTTTCACCTCGCTCGGTGCCGGGGGCAACTCGCCCGCCGTGGCCACGCCTTCGAGAAGCGAGCCGCCGGCAAGTTCGAGGATCAGCTCGCAGCATCGGCGGCTCGCCCAATCAATCCCCTCGGGATCAACACCCCGCTCGAAGCGATAGCTGCTTGGGCTGTGCAGATGCAATGCGCGAGCGGTGGTGCGAATCGACAGCGGATCGAAATCGGCTGCTTCAATCAGCAGGTCGACGGTGGTGTCGCTCACCTCACTGTCGGCCCCCCCCATCACCCCGCCAAGCGCGACGGCACGCTTCGCATCCGCAATGACACATGTGCCTTTGCTCAGCTTGTAAGTCTTGTGATCGATCGCAATAAACTCTTCGCCGTCGTTCGCTTCGCGGACGATGATCTTGCCGCCGGTGAGTTTCGCTAGATCGAACGCATGCAGAGGCTGACCACATTCGAACATCACGTAATTCGTGATGTCGACAACGTTGTTAACGACACCACAGCCGAGAGCTTTGAGCCGATCCTGCATCCACTTGGGGCTGGGGCCAATCTTCACTCCGCGGATGATGCGAGCCGTGTACCGGGGACAGAGTTCGGGGCATGTGATCTCGACGGCGAACTCTTTTGCGATGTCCGCGCCGTTCGCTGACGGCGAGTGCATGCTTTTGGGGGGCTCGGCTATCTTGAGTTCCTTCCCGTAAAGAACGGCTACCTCGCGGGCGACACCAATATGCCCTAGGCAGTCGGGGCGATTGCTGGTGACCTCGAGATCGATCGCCACGTCATCGCCCACGGCGTGAAACTCTTCGAGATTGAGCCCACTCACGGTAAGGCGATGCGTAAGGTCGTCGACCGAATCTGGGAGGTCAACGTAATCGGCGAGCCAGTTTTTGCTGATGATCATTTTGATTAACCGCGGAGGACGCGGAGAGCGCGGAGATTATGTTTTTAGCCGCAGATAGACGCGGATAAGCGCTGATAAAAAATTTACGTCGAGTTGATTGGATTAGGAATTCTGCTTTGTCAGCGCAGTCCTGTATAGGTTAACGAACTGCATCAAACATCCGAGTTTATCTGTGGCTAATTCTTCTCCGCGATCTCTGCGATCTCCGCGGTTCAAATCCTAAAACTGAGCAAGAAACCGCACATCGTTCCCATACAAATCGCGAATATCCGTAATCCGATGCTGTCGCATCGCGATGCGTTCGACGCCCATGCCGAAGGCGAAGCCGGTGACTTGTTCGGGGTCGTAGCCGACCGCTTTCAGCACGTTGGGATCGACCATGCCGGCACCGCCGATTTCCATCCAGCTCTCGACTCCATTGGAGTCGCGCCAGTTGATGTCGACTTCGACGCTTGGCTCGGTGAACGGGAAGAAGCTGGGGCGGAAGCGGACGTGCAGGTCGTCGGCATCGCCATAGAAGGCCTGGCAAAACATCCGCAGCACGCTTTTGAGGTCGGCCATGGTGACTTCGGTGTCGATCAGCAGACCTTCGATTTGGTGGAACATGGGATAGTGCGTGGCGTCGGCCGTGTCGGGCCGGTAGACGCGTCCGAGCGACACGATCCGCACCGGCGGTGGCGTCCCGCCCTCGGCCGAGG
>JBGSWC010000034.1:0-9849 GCA_041752635.1 Pirellulales bacterium
CCGCGGCGATGTCAACACGGTCGTTGACGATGGCGATTGCCTCCTGCTGGCGACAGATGGCAACCAATTGTTTGGCACGTTCGAGCAACACTCGATCGTCGACTAATTTATCGCGAAGCTGAACCATACCGGCCCCAGCCGTGACGATGTCGACCGCGAGTCGTTCGAAGGCGTCAGGCGATTCACGGCAATCGATCAACACACAGAGTCTTGTCGTTGCCAGCCGCTCGCCGCTCGCGGTTGTAATCGTGAGCGCTTTTTCGAGCGTGTAGAGCCGATAGCGAAGTTGCTCGATGACATGGCTAAACGCTGCGTCAATGAGTTTGCCATATTCCTCGATGCTACGGAGCGCCTGTGCGGCCCGTTTGCAACTCGCGAGGGCGACGTCGAATGCCGACCCGCGGATCGATTCCGTCGGAGTTGAGATCGTCGTGCCGACATCGCCCATCGTGTCGCGGTGGGCGATGCCGATTGCGGCAAAGCCGCGAGCGGCGTCGGTCAAGTCGTGTCTGATCGCTTTGGCGATCCCTGACAGGTGGGCATCGTCGAGCCCCATTCGCAGGTAGTCTTCGACAACGCGCAGGCCTTCGCTCGCGCGGTTGAGATTGGCGTCGATAATGCGTGGCGCGGCGGAGTTTTTCATAAGACTAACTCTCACTAATGCTCCGCATCGCCCGTTGGCAAATCCGCCGTGTCGCTTTGGTGTCACTCTTTGCGAGCCACTCGGCACACACTTCGCGGACCCACTCGGGATGCGACTTACCGGCGTCGTTCAGCCAATTAGCGACAGAGTCTTGAACGTACTTTTCTGAGTCGTCGATTAGCGGTTCGAGCAGCACAAGACCCGGCTCGGGGTTGCGTTTCAGATCGCTCAAGTGAGCACACCAAACGCCGCGCGGCCGCGTGATTTCGACCGCAAACCGCCGGAGGTTGACGCTCGGTTCGCTTGTCCAGCGGCGAAACAGATCAATCGCCAGTCGGAGATCATTAGCAATGGCAGGGCGCAAGGCAATCCAGGCCCATTCGCGCACGCCAAAGTGAACATCATCGGCCAACAACCGCGACTGCTTCAGCCGCTTGGCCAGCGGCAGCCGCTCGTCGCACGCCAGCGCATAGGCGGCCCATCCGCGCACCGTGTCGGCCTGATGCACCGAAAACCGGGGCCAAGCTTCGTCGCCGAATTCTTGGTACAGCAGCCGCCCGGCGAGGGCCATTCGTTTAGTAACGCCAAGCTGAGGATCGAGCTCGCGAAGCTTCGCCTTCGACAGCTCGGGCGCAACAGCCCGCATCAGTTTGGCGAAATCGATTGCGAGTGCCTCAGGTAAGCTAGCGGTCGACCATTCGCCCGAGTCGAGCCGTCGCTGCACGGCCGGAGTGATGTCGGCCATGCGACGAGCCCCTTTGCGAGGTTCTGTTCTTGTGTTCGGCATGGGTGATTGAATTGGTTATCGAGCGTCGCGGCTGGTAGAGCGCGGATAGCAATTAGTGTCGACCAGCTAACGCAATCCGTCAAACCGTCGGTCTTTTGGTCAACACTCGCTAGCTGTCGATCTTGACGCCCCCGGTTGCTCGCCCCTACCCTGCGTCCGATTTGCGAATCGAAGGACAACATATGACACCAACCAACGGACAATGGACTGACATTCATTGCCATCTGTTGCCCGGCATTGACGACGGCGCGGCCGACCCGTCGGCGACGATCGCGATGGCTCGCCTCGCTGTTGACGAAGGCATCGGCACCATTGTGGCCACGCCCCATCAGCTTGGTGGATTTCGCTGCAATAAGGGCGACCAAATCCGCCAACAGGCGCGAGACGTGCAAGCGATGCTCGACGCCGAGTCGATTCCGCTGCGGGTGCTTCCCGGTGGCGATGTACGCATCGAAGACGACCTCGTCGAGCGGCTCGTTGATGGCAGTGTGCTGTCGCTTGGCGACCATCGAAAGCATGTGTTGCTTGAATTGCCCCACGAACTTTATATGCCGCTCGAACCGCTGCTTGCACAGCTTTCGCGACGCGGTTTTGTCGGCATTCTGTCACACCCCGAACGCAACGGCGGGCTGTTAAAGGACCGATCACTGATTGAGCCGCTGGTCGCGGATGGTTGCTTGATGCAAGTCACCTGTGGCAGCTTGCTGGGAACATTCGGACCTGCCAGCCAAAAGCTGAGCGAATGGATGCTTGACGCAGGACTCGTTCACTTTCTGGCGACCGACGCCCACAGCCCCCAATCACGGCGACCTCGCATGAAGGCGGCCTACAATCGTGCTTGCGAAATCATCGGCACCGCTGCGGCCGATCTGCTCTGCCAACACAACCCCGGTGCCGTCGCTGCGGGTGGCGATGTCGCGCCGGGCAAAGTGCCGGTCGCTGGCAGCACTAGACAGGGAAGTTCGACAGCATGGTGGCCTTGGCGGAGGTCGGCTTTGTGATCGTGGTCGTATCGCGCGCTTTCATTTTGAATTGCATCGCCGCACTATTCGTCGGCGGAAACTGGGCTGTCGTGCGAGCCGCGGAACCGGCCGTTCGCTGGCTCGACGGACGGCAACTGGGGCCTTTTGCGCTTCGCTCGGCTTATCCGCTGGGTGGCGATGCAGCGACTCTCGACACGCTACCGCCGCTCGAAGCCGAATTGCGGCGAGTGTTGGGCTTGGGACCATGCAGTCGAACGATTTCGCTGTATTTGCTTGCCGATCGCCGCCAGCACGAGCGTTATTTGACCGAGCGATTTCCGGCTGTCCCCTACCGCCGCGCACTATTTGTCGAGCAAGGTAAAGTCGCGATGGTGTTCGCGTATCCGAGCGACGAGCTCGCTGTCGACCTGCGGCACGAGACAACTCACGCACTGCTTCATGCCGACCTGCCGATGGTGCCACTGTGGCTCGACGAAGGACTGGCCGAATACTTTGAAGTCGCCCCCCACGACCGGGCACTCGCGAATCCTCACCTGCGTGAAATTGATTGGCTCGTCCGGACGGGGCGAGTCAGTCGGCTCGACCGCTTGCAACGCAAGCAGGGGCTCGAAGACCTCGACGCTGGCGATTATCGCGACGCCTGGGCGTGGGTTCACTTCTTGTTGCATGGGCCGTCGGAGGCTCACGCCGAGTTGGTACGGTACTTGAATGACATTCGCAATCGAACTCCACCGGGCGATTTCGCCGAGCGATTGGAGCGTGCTGTGCCTCATTCCCACGATCGCATGCTAGCGCACGTTCGGAGTTGGCGCGAGTTGGCACGGCAGTCGACAGCCACCTCTGGACAACGGTAGCGATTGTCTCGATTACAAAAACTTGGCACTTTGTATTGCCAAGGCTCATGCTACACGGTGCAGGAGTCGATAAGGGTCGATAAGCGTTGATTTTACACGCGTTTGCAATTCCAAATGACAACTATCCTCCCTCTCGTTTTATTTCCGAGGTACGAAGCATGAAGATTCGTCAACTGCAATGGATGGCTGCAATTCTTGCCATTGTGGGCACGACCGTGCCTGCTCCTGTTTTCGCAGCAAACCCAGTCGAAACAGCTCCCCCCACGATCGATGTGACGCTCCGCGACGGTGGTGTGTTTGTGGGCCAAGTCGTCGATTCGCACGGCGTTGCGCGCGTTAACCAGTCAGTCGCCATGATGTTCGACGGTCAAGAAGTCGTGCGTACGCAAACCAACGAAAACGGTGTGTTTGCCGCTCAGGGACTGCGAGGCGGTCAATATGTTGTAGTGACCGAAGGGAAAATGGTGTCGACTCGCCTCTGGGCGGCCGATACGGCTCCCCCCACTTCACGTCCTGCGGCCCTGATTGTCGCCGGCGACATGGTCGCCAACGGACAGGCTCCTGGCGGCGGAATTATTAGTTGGATTCAAGCTCACCCATTCGCGGCAACCGCCGGCGTCGCCGCTGCCGTGGCCATACCGGTCGCGATTGCTAGCTCCGACGACGACAACAGCTAGTGCGTTGAGCGAACAAACTACAGAGCACCTCACTCCATCGAGTGCCAGCATTCGATGGGGTTGCTCTTTGCGCCCTCAGTCTGGTTCGCTACGCTCGCACCAATTCGCCACGAAAGGTGTGTTATTCACGATTGTCAGAGGTAAACCCATGATATTTCGCATTGCACTTTCTGCCACACTGCTTTCGAGCCAATTTCTATCGGTCGCACAGTCTAGCGAACCGCCGAGCGAACCGCCGAGCCAGCCGGTGACGACGTCTGACGAAGCCATCGAAATGTCTGAACTTGTGCCTATGATCGACGTCGAACTCGGCGATCGAGGAACTATGAACGGCTTATTGACCGATCGCCGCGGCGAGCCGGTTGGCGATATGGCTGTTGCTTTGCGAACAGCTCAGGGAATCGTCGTCCCCACAACGACCAACGCGAGTGGCCAGTTCGCCTATCGGGGACTCGTCGGGGGGCTCTATCAACTCGAAACCGAAAAATCGTCGACTATGTGCCGTGTGTGGGCTCCTGGTACTGCACCACCCGAGTCTCCCACGAGCGTGCTGCTGGTGCGAAGCGACGATGTTGCCGCCGGACAGTGGTCGCCCCCCGGTCAAACGAATAACGTTGTGCGAGGATTCAAGCGGGTCATGGCAAATCCGATCAAGGCATCGCTGATTGTCGGTGCGGCGATCGCTATTCCAGTGGCGATTCACAACGCGAATAAAGACGACAACGGAAGCTAGCCAAAACTTCGTCGAACATCAGCGGCATCATTCATGGACTTTGTGTTAGGTGTACCGCTGCCGATTCGCCTGGCACTGCTATTCATAGTTGGTCTATTGGCCGCCGGTCCAATCAACTGGGCCACCGACGCGTGGGCTTGGACTCCCCGCTGGCGGAGTTCTTGGCGAACAGTCCCCAAAGGCAAACCACGCCGCACTTGGATCGACTGCCTGCCGCTAATCGGCTGGTGGCGACTGCGCCGCGAAGCGGCCGAACATGGCTCGGGATTTTGGATCCGCCCGCTCATAGTTGAACTCGCATGTGGATTTGGTCTCGCCGCGCTCTACTGGTGGGAGACGACGATCGCTGGTTTGATTACTCCTCAGCTCGATCGACAAGTCTTGGGCGGTGCCGCGATGGTCAATTTTGGCCCGCTCGCCGGCGCGCTGCACGCGGTGTTTGTCTTCCATGCTGTGCTTGGTGGGTTGATGATGATCGCTTCGCTTATTGACCTCGACGATCGTGTGATTCCCGACGAAGTGACTGTACCCGGCACGCTCTGTGGGCTGCTGCTGGCGACCCTGCTTCCGTTGGGACTGTTACCGCAAATCACGACGGCACCGGTGCCGCCAGTCGTTGGCATACCGATTGTGAGCGTCGCCAACCAGCCGCTCGTTGCGATGGCCGATCCACTTACACTCCAGCCGGTTCACCTGGCGGCGTCGAATCCGTGGCCCGCAGCATTCGGCGGCCGTCCCCAGTGGCGCGGCCTCGCGAGCGGACTCGCTTGTTGGTGGCTGTGGTGTTTCGCTTTCACCCGCCGCCGCTGGCACGGGCGGCATGGATTCATGCGTGCGTTGTGTGTGGTATTGGCTCGCGTCGTGCGCGAATTCGGCCGCACGCCGATTCGCGAGGTCGCGATTGTCGGCACTGTCTTTATCACTTGTGTCTGGTGGTGGGGCGGCGCGGCCTGGCTGGGGCTGTTGACCTCGCTTGTCGGCATGATCGCCTGTGGCGGCACGATTTGGCTCATCCGCATTTTCGCTTCCGCCGCACTCGGCAAAGAAGCAATGGGCTTTGGCGATGTTACGCTCATGATGATGGTCGGCACCTTTGTGGGCTGGCAAGCGGGCGTGCTGATTTTCTTTCTCGCCCCGTTTGCGGCGCTGCTGCTCGGCATCGCGCAATTGTTGGCCGGTCGTGGCGACGCACTTCCCTACGGTCCATTTCTTTGTCTCGGCACAGCAGTGGTCATCGTTCGCTGGGGCGATTTGTGGAACTACACCGATCCGCTCTTCAGCGCCGGTTGGTTCGTGCCGATTGTATTGGTTGTTTGCTTGGCATTGTGTGGCGTCATGCTGTCGGTTTGGAGTCTATTGAAAAGAGCCATGCTAGGTGCGTGAGCAACCTGCTTCGTAACCTAGTGTTGCTCATGCAGTTCATCTGGCAAACCGTGACGAGCCTCGCGCAAGACCCCGACTTGCTGCAACGCGCCCGCTATGGCGTGATCGAGACCAGCGGCAGCGAGTTGCGAGCGATTCACCTTCGCCCGTGGCCCAAGCTCGTGTCGTTGCCCGAATGCTGGCCAACCGGTCCAAGGTTTCACGGCGGCGGTCCCGTCGATCGCTGTCGGCTGTACTACAATCAGCCTCGCCACCTGCCAACGTTTCTCGCGCTGCGCTACATGGTGAGCACCCCCGGAACGACATTCGCAACATTCCGCGCGGCGCTTGTAGCGCTCGACGCAATTGCTGCACTAAAGAAGACCGACGCCGCCGTTTGCGACGCCGCCAATCTGCGGCTCAGCGAGCGACTCATGCATCGTCTGGGCTGGGAGGCTCACAAACCACAACGTTGGCATCGCAACTTCATCCGGCGGTATTACGGCACCTATCCATTAGCGCACAGTCGCTGACCGCTCCGCGATCAGCGACTATTGCGCGTCACTGCTTCTCTGGCAATTTCAAACCCCAATACACATCGCGCGTGCGATGGCGTGGGCGCGGGCCCATCTGTTCGAGTATCGCTTTGCCTTCGGCAGTAATACCCACATCGCGATAGGTGCCTTTGTGTTGTTCGGCAATCGCGCGAAAGTCGGCTTGGTTTTTCTGTTGGACCTGCATGCCGAGCGTATGGATGACAACGCCCGTCATGGGGTTCGCGACTAGTTGCTTAGCCGTGTTGTCGGTGAACGCGCCGTCGCCGAGCAGATAAACAAGGTTGGGCCTCAACTCGCGAACCAATTGCAGTGCATCGCGTCCATCGGTTCGCAAACACATTTCAATTGTGTTGAGCCAGTCGATGGCCCGTTCTTTGTTATCATCGGTGGCTTTGACCAGCGACGGAGATGGGTCGGGATGAAATAGCGGATAGGCCGTGTCACTGTAAAAGATGATGGTGAACGACTGTGAAGGCCTGAGCGTGTCGATCGTCTTGGCGAGTTCGACGAGCGCCGTTTCGAGCTTGCCATTCGTCATGCTGTTCGAGTTGTCGACCATAAAGACGATACGATTGGCGACCGACTTTTGTCCGAAGAAGGTGGTTGTCTCCCCCATCCCGCTGCCAAGTGGTGTGAGAGCAGCTCCGATGTCACCGAGCGGACTCCCCATCATCGTCGCCAGCTCTGCTGGCGACACACCCGTTGCGACGGTCGCCATTTCAAGCGACGACAGATCGCCCAACGCGATTTCGCTCGGATCGAATTCACTGAGCGGAGTTACGACCTCGACTTCCAAGTCGTCGGTCATTTGAAAATTTGGCAAATCATCGATGTCGTCGACTTGCTCCGACGCGGCGGCCTTGAGTGCGAAATCGAGTTCCTGCCTCAATTCGGGCAAGCTCAATAGTGCGAGCGCGAGGATAATCGCTAAGTGAACGAGGCTACTCACCAGCCAAGGTGGAGACTTGCGAAACCAACGATGGCGCGTCGGTTCATGGGTCGAGCCATCGCCATCGTTGGGCTGGTCGGATTGGCTACGCGATTTGCCCATCGTTCGGATCGAAGCAAAATAGGGAGACGAAACAAAGCGTGGCACGGAAAATTTTCTCGCGACGCCGAATCGCTACGAACGGAACTCACTCCCAGTATAGAGGCCAAGTACGATGCCTGCAAAACAGTCGACTTTCGTGGTGTTTGCTATCAGCAACGGCGCCGCACCGGCGTAACCAGCAGACTGCCCTTGTCACGCCCGCGCGGCCCCTGCTAGGCTCCCGCCACTTTTCCTGTTCGCCGCTTCTCGTCTTTTCTTCCATTCGATCGCCCATGTGGCACCGAGCCATCATTTTCGTTCTGCTAGGCGCCGCGGCATCGCTATCGGGATGTCGATCGGTCGAGAAGTCAATGGCTGCGAGCAACTACCGCGACTGGCAGCCACAGCATGCGCAGTTGCCAACCGCACGCTTGGAGGGGGACACGGTACACGTCAAAAACATTCGCTACTGCAAATATCTCGAAAAAGAGACTTTCGTTGTCGACCACTACGATAAGACCTTTAATATCGACGACATCAACGCCGTCGACTTTTTTGTGATGCCATTCTCGGGACTGCCAGCTCTCGCCCACACACAAGTGAGCTTCGAGATTGTCGATCCGCCGCGCAAGCCCGAGTACTTGGCGGTGAGCGTCGAGACGCGCAAAGAAAAAGGTGAAGAGTTCGATCCTTTCAAAGGCTCGGCCCGGCAATACGAAATCATCTATGTGTTAGCCGACGAACGCGACACGATTCAGTCACAGGTCGTCAACCGCGAGCAACCCGTCTATCGCTACCGTTCGACAGCAACGCCGGAGGTCGCACAAGAGCTGTTTCTCGACATCATGGAACGGGTCAACGAGTTGTCGGTCGAACCCGAGTTCTACGACACGCTCACCAACAACTGCACCACTAATATTGTGAGGCACATCAACCGGGTGATTCCTCATCGCGTTGTCTACGACTACCGCGTATTATTGCCGGGGCTCAGCGATCAGCTCGCCTACGAAGAAGGACTCATCGAACGCAATGGAACGTTCGCCGAAACCAAGTCGCAGGCGCTCGTGAACGAGCGTGTGCAAAAATATGCGGGTCATCAAGACTTTTCGCAGCTCATTCGGCGGTAAGTCTGCGAAATAACGATGGCATCAGGCTACGTCGGCCATTACAATCGGCTTCCGGACAGAGTCGAAACAGAGTCGAACCGAATCGAGAACTACAATCGTGAAAATCCGCCGCGCCATCTGCCAAACGCCGCCCACCCGCCTTCATTCCGAGCGGCTTGAGCCTCGGCATATGCTCAGTGGCGACGCGCTGGTCGATAGTGAGGCAGGTAAACCCGCCGTGTTGCAAGATTCATTGCAAGCGAGCGAAGTTGTCGCGCTGCAAGATGTGGCACGAGATCCTCTGAACAGCAACCTGATCTACGTACCAGACTATGCCGGCCCCTCTGGCCCCCTGTCAACGAGACTTGAGCTACCGAGTAAAGCACGCTTTGCCAACCGAGAGCAGTTTGAAGTCTGGGCGGCGATGGAGATCGATCGGTTGTTCGGCGAATATTTTGGCCAATCTGTCGAACATCGCAATGCTTACCCTGAAGAATGGTTTCAGAGGAGCCTTGTTGTTCGGCCGGTGTCGCAGTTCCTTGATTTCGATTTGACGATCACAAATGACGAGAAAGTCTCGGACTCGAATACGACCAACGTCCAGGTCGCCGGTATCGACGAAGCCGATTTAGTTGAGACCGATGGCGACTACCTTTACATCGCGAGTGGCCGGTTACTGACGGTCGTCGACATTCGCGACATCGACAATCCGCGCGTGGCGGCGCGACACCAATTCGACGGCACTTTGCGAGGAATGTACCTCAACGACGATCGACTTGTCATCGTCGCGGGCACAATGTCACCTAATTACAGCCTTTTCAGCGATGTGTTTTACAGTTACGAGCCGAGTCCACAATCGACAACCATCACCATTCTTGACATCAGTCGGCGTGAGTCGCCCCATTTGCTGAGCGAAACCACTTTCAACGGAGAGCTAGTCGATTCGCGACTTGTGAATGGGCAACTGCAAATCGTCATCCCGAATTATTCACCAAGATCGAGTGAAATCAGGAACCCATCGCGTGATACGCTGCGTTTAAAGAGTTATAGAACAACTTCTTTCCGCGAGCGGAGGTCACGCGATGGGTGAAGCACAGCTTAACCTTTTTGAGCCCAC